>JABDRH010000255.1 GCA_013041835.1 Desulfatitalea sp.
ACCATGTGCTGTCCCAGTCCATCAAAGCGCGCGCCAGCGATGTGCACATCGAACCGTACCAGGACAGCTTTAAGGTACGCTACCGCGTGGACGGCATTCTCTACGACCTGCTCTCACCGCCCAAATGGATCCAGCCGGCCCTGACCTCACGCATCAAGGTCATGGCCAAACTCAATATTGCCGAAAAACGCCTGCCCCAGGACGGCCGTTTCGAGGTCAAAATCGGCAGCCAGCTCATCGACGTGCGTGTGTCCACGTTGCCCACGACCTTTGGCGAACGCGTGGTCATGCGCTTGCTGAACAAGTCCGGCTCGGTGTTTGAATTAAGCGAAATCGGGCTTTCAACCAAGCAACTGCAAATGCTGCGGCAACTGGTCACATCGCCCAACGGCATCATTCTGGTCACCGGCCCCACCGGCAGCGGCAAGTCCACCACGCTGTACTCGGTGCTCAGTTCCATCAATACACCGGACATCAACATCATTACCATCGAAGATCCGGTAGAATACCAGCTCAAGGGTATCAGCCAGATTCAAGTCAACGCCAAGATCGACCTGACGTTTGCCCGGGGACTGCGCTCCATCGTGCGTCAGGACCCGGACGTGATTCTCATCGGCGAGATCCGCGACCGCGAAACTTCTGAAATCGCCGTGCAATCGGCTTTGACCGGCCACCTGGTCTTTTCCACCTTGCACACCAACGATGCGCCCAGCGCCATCACGCGCCTGGTGGATATCGGCGTGGAACCGTTTCTGATCACCTCGTCCCTGCTGGCCGTCATCGCCCAACGGTTGGTTCGCGTTTTGTGCGAGCACTGCAAGGAGCCCTATAAACCGGACATGACCCTGCAGACCCTGGGACTTCGACCGGATCGACTGGGAAGATACACTTTCTATCGTCCCAAGGGTTGCGATAAGTGCTTTCAAACCGGCTACCGCGGTCGAATCGGCATCTATGAAATCATGCTGATGGACAATCAACTGAAATCTCTGGTGCAACGCACCTATGACGCCCATCAGATCAAACAAGAGGCCATCAAGCAGGGATTGGTCACGCTGCGCCGGGACGGCATTGAAAAGGTGCTCAAAGGGATCACCTCCATCGAAGAGGTGATTCGGGTGACGCAGCAGTAACCTGCAAGAAAAATGATTCACCATGAGGATACAGCATCAAATTGACCCGTTATAAACGCTTTCTCGCATTATTGTGGCTGGTAATGGCCATTTGCATATGGCTGCCGGACGCTCCGGCGGCAGCGCAGGAACACCTGCCGCAATTGCCGCACAACCCTCTTGATGCCGACCCGAAATCGGTGGGCCCGCTGAAATGGTTTCAAAAGTTCATCTCGCCGGCCGACGGCGATCGGTGCCCCATGCATCCCTCCTGTTCCCGCTATGCCGGGCAGGCCGTTTCCCGTCACGGCATCTTCAAAGGCTGGATCCTGGCCAGCGACCGCCTGATGCGCTGCGGACGAGATGAAACCCGCCGGGCCGCCCCGATTTTGGTCAAAGGCCAGCGACTCACTTTCGATCCGCTGGACGCAAACACCTTTTGGTGGAATAAGTAGAAATATGCTCCGCTTGCCGGCCCTGTGCCACCTGGCGGTCCTCCTGCTGTGGATCTGCCCACCAATACCATCGGTCGGAGCCGATGTGATGGTCATTGATGCGGACCAGCAGCTTGCCTTCGCCGCCCGGCTTGCCGCTCAGGGCAAACACCACCAGGCCGCGGCAGAGTATGATCGCTTCCTTCACTTTTTTCCAAACGACCCACGACAGCGCGAAGTTCACCTCGAGGCGGGCCGAGGCATGCTGCATGCCGGGGACGGTCCAGGCGCCGAAAGATACTTCAGCACTGTCACCCAAGGCGCTGTCCGGGACGACCTGTGGCAATCGGCCCATTTTCTGCTCACCGAATCCTATTTGCTCCAGGGCAATCCGCACGCGGCGGTCAAACCGCTCTATGCGCTACTGGCCACAACCGCTGAGGCGAAAGTGAAAGACAAGGTGTACCAACGCCTGGCATGGATCCATATCGATCAACTCGATTGGGACGGCGCCCGAAGGATTCTCGAACGGATATCGCCCGAGGGCCGTCGGCGGTTCGATACGCAGGCCCTGGCCGACCGACTCGCCCAAGCGGACCGGTTGCCGCACAAACGACCGGCGCTGGCCGGCGCCCTGTCCGTTCTGCCTGGTGCGGGCCAGATGTACTGTGGGCGCTATGAAGACGCCTTGGCCGCCTTCATGGTCAACGGCGCCCTGGCCTGGGCTGCTTATGAAGCCTTCGACCACGACCTTAATGCCCTGGGCGGTATTCTCGCCATTACCGGATTGGGATTCTATTTGGGCAACATTTACAGCGCCGTTTCAAGCGCACATAAATTCAACCGCGCCCAGCAGGAAGGCTTTTCTAAAAACGTACAACGCCAATGGGTCATCGGGCGGCGGTCGGATCCCAACACGACGCGCCGTCTATCGGCGGCCGCCATCACGATAGCCGTTCGTTTTCAGTTTTGAAGGGGTGTCCGGGATGCCGATACGAATCATCAAAACCTTGTTCGTCATCCTGATATTCATCACCGCCACGGGTCTGAGCACCTATGTAACCGTTCATCTGCTGATCCGTGGCGAAGACACCGTCGTGGTACCCGAGCTCACCCGAAAGGAAGTCATCTACGCCCTGGAATTACTATCGGATCTAGGGTTGGATACTAAAATCAAGGGGTCGGTCTATAGCGCCGAAGTGCCCAAAAACCATATCCTCTCCCAGGACCCGGAACCGGGCAGTGAAATCAAAAAGGGACGGGATGTTCGCCTGGTCATCTCAAAAGGTGCGCCGACCGTCATCCTGCCCAACCTGGTGGGCCTGCCCTTGCCCCAGGCACGCATCTTCCTGCAGGAAAATGATCTGCAACAAGGCCACTTGTCCCGCACATATGACGCCGGGCGTCCGTCCGGCACGATTCTGGCCCAGTATCCCTTGCCAGGCCGCCAGGCGTTTCACGGCGCCGCCATCGATCTGCTGCTGAGCGATGGCCCGCCGCTGCGCTTCATGGCCATGATGGATCTGAACGGGTTTCCACTGAACCAAGCCATTGCACACATCGAAGCACATGATTTGACAACCGGCACCATTCGGACTATTCGAAACCCTTCTCTGCCGGAAGGCATGGTGGTCGGACAAACACCGGGGTTCGGCTACCCGGTTTCAAAGAGCGCAACGGTCGATTTGACCGTTAATCAGTTGCACGCCACGGCGGAAAACAGCCGCCACAGCGACGTCGCGCTGTTCAGGCACCGGGCGCCCCTGGGGTTTTTGCGACAGCATGTACGCGTGAGCCTCAGCAGCCCCTCGGGCACGATGGAGCTTTTCAACGCCTATATCGCGCCCGGCAAGGAGATTTGGCTGATGATTCCCGGAGAAACGCCGGCCACGGTGTTGCTGCATGTAGATGGCCAACTCGTGGATACCATTCAAAGATGATAATCATCGTATAAGGAGACCTGCTCATGCCCCTTATTGCCCCCTCGATCCTTTCCGCCGATTTTGCTCGGCTCGGCGAGGATATTCGTGACGTGGCGGCCGCCGGAGCCGACTGGATCCATGTGGATGTCATGGACGGCCGTTTTGTTCCCAACATTACCATGGGCCCCATAGTGGTCGAAGCGGTGCGCCGCTCCACCGCGTTGCCGGTGGATGTTCATTTGATGATTGCTGCGCCGGATCGTTACATTTCCCAATTCGCCGCGGCAGGTTCAGACTTCCTGTGCGTACAGGCCGAAGCATGCACCCATTTGCACCGCACGGTGCATCAGATCAAAGAGCACGGTGTCAAGGCCGGCGTGGCCATCAATCCCGCCACACCGTTGTCGGCGCTGGATTATGTGCTGGTCGATCTGGATCTGGTGCTGGTCATGAGCGTCAACCCGGGTTTTGGCGGTCAGACCTTCATCCCCAACAGTCTGGATAAGATCCGCCGTTTGCGTGAGAGCATCGAGCAAGCCGGCCTGGATGTGCTAATCCAGGTGGATGGCGGCGTAAATGCCGAGACGGTGGATGCAATTGTCAAGGCCGGTGCGGATGTGCTAGTGGCTGGTTCGGCGGTATTCGGCAGCAATGACTACCGGGCAGCCATTTCCCGGCTGAAAGCCATGGAGGCGCGACAGTGAGTGGAAAACAAGTCACAAAGCAGGTGCTGGTGGTTCACGGCCCCAATCTGAACCTACTCGGTGTACGTGAGCCAAATGTATATGGAAGTACCCGGCTCACTGAAATCAATGAAGAGCTGACACGCTTGGGCCGTGGGATGAATCTGACGGTGCGCTGCTATCAATCGAACCATGAAGGCGCCATTGTCGACAACCTGCAGGCGGCCATGGGAACGACCCACGGCATTATCATCAATCCAGCCGCCTATACGCACACCAGCATCGCCATCCGCGACGCCTTGCTGACCTTGGCTC
>JABDRH010000268.1 GCA_013041835.1 Desulfatitalea sp.
CTCCCGTTGACCCTAAGCGTTCGCGCGAAAACCCAACGCCCTTGCGGCACCCACGTGCTCTCACAATGAAAGTGTTATCTTGTGGTCCTATCTGCCGAAAGCTTTCAGATTGAGAGCCGCCAGCCCCCCCGAAGACCCCGCCGTATTCCCCATCGCCGTAACTATTGTTTTTGTTTCCGATGAGTTGCTGACCCCAGCCGCGTGACACAAGTGTGTTGGTATGGCCATTGCTCAAGTAAGGTCATCAAATACAATGAGGGCAAAGGGGGAATATATGAAGCGGATTACATACATCACATGGCCACTACATAAAAAGAATGACTCTTTGTTCATAGCACCGCTCTTTCATGGATTCAATAACCTGCTGTATATAATGGTAAAAAGAGCAGTTGGTGGTTTTGGCATGATATTTGTTAAGTCAATGTCCCTTATGAATGATGACCACCCCCATAAAAAGACATATTACAAGATGTTTTGGATTCGTTCATTTTCCTGCGGTGATATTCAACGAACGGTGAAACACGGCGTCATTCTTTACCTCGTCATGGCCATTTTGGCCCTTCCCTCAGGTCTGTGCAGTCAGCAACATCGTGTGCCTGCCGGCGACAAGGTGCTACCGGCCGGGCTATCGGATCGGATTGAATGGGTGGAAATACAGGACTTGGTGACCGAGTTGGCCATGGCCGGCTTTCGGCGGTTACCGCAACAGACCGATGGCCTAACTGTTGGCGAGTCGTTTGAAGCCGATTCAGACGAGGCCAAACCACCGTTTCATGACCATATCATGCAGGCGGCCAGAACCTATCAGGTCGATCCTTACCTGATCCGGGCCATTATCATAGCAGAGTCGAGCTACAACCCCCTTGCGGTATCCAGGTGTGGCGCCCGGGGGCTGATGCAGCTCATGCCCAGGACAGCTAAATCTTTAGGCGTTGCAGACAGTTTCGATCCGGCCATGAACATCGATGGCGGCGTGCGGTACTTTAAGTTGCTGCTGGACCGTTTTCAAGGCGATGTTCACCTGGCCCTGGCTGCTTACAATGCCGGTAGTCGCTATGTGCGTCAATATGGTGGTGTGCCGCCGTTCCGGGCGACACGCAACTACATCAAAAAGGTGCTGCACTACCAAAAGAAGTTCCAAAAGGACATGGCCGAAAACGCGCCGGGTCGGCCGGCTGCCTAGGGTTCGCCCCCTCTTGGCATTAGCCAATCTATGATTTGAAGCATCCTATTGGTATAATTTCACATATTGGTGCCTTGCAGCTTTCGAATCAAGTCAGTGGGCTATGTTAGAACCAAGCCCCCCTCCGCCCGGCAAGTGACGCACAGCTTTTTTGAAGTCAACAGCATTGGGGGGGCAGCCTTGCCCAAAATCCGTGATAGTGGGCTTTTTCCTTGACCATCTATTTTGATGGGAATAAATTCGGAATTTTTCCCAAAGGGGGTGCGCTGGTGGAGGATACCCCTTTTTACACGAGCCCCCAGACCTTGCCGCTTAGACCCATTGAGGGGCAAATCGTTGGTGCAGCGCATATGATTCACAACACGAACAACCCGATGACGGGCGTAGCTCATTTTTGCATCCGGTTGATTAACGGCAGGCACGGGTGACTGTGCAAATTCTCGCGCTCATGCATTCAGGTGGCGGGTTTCGCGGCTGCATGATAGACGGGGATGCCTATGTTTTTTTTCAACTCAGTCGGAAAGGACGTCTAAGGCGATTGAAATCCTATGACAAAAACATGTTTGATGATCACGATCATTTTACAGCCATGATGGCCAAATACATGGTCCCTTCCGCCTTTATCAGGCCGCCGGTACCGATTAAAGCACTGAACGCCCAAGAACTGGCGCGTGTATACGCCATCATACGAAAAAAAGTCAAAGCAGAACCGGAAACGCCGTCGAGCAATGGCGCGTCCTTTCCGGGAAAGGATCAGCCATGAATCAGAATCAACCGCCCACCCAAGCGCAAATCCATCCCGAACAGCTCGGCTTGAATAGCCGTTTCAGGTTTAAATGCCACCCCGGGGTTAGCTGTTTTACTCAGTGCTGCCGTGGCATCAACATCATCTTGACGCCCTATGATATCATCCGTCTGAAACAGCGTTTGGAACTTTCTTCCGAGGCGTTTTTAGCCATTTATACGGAACCGCACCTGCTGGAGAAAACCGACCTGCCCATGGTGACCCTGAAGCATTTGGACGACGACCTGGATTCTTGCCCGTTCGTGCGCGAAGACGGCTGTATCCTTTATGAAGACCGGCCGACGGCCTGCCGGTACTACCCCCTGGGCGTGGCCACCTTGCAGCACAAGGAGGGCGCTGATGACGAGGGATTCTTTTTCTTTGTCAACGAGCCGCACTGTAAAGGCTTCGAAGAGGATTGCGACTGGACCGTTGCCGACTGGCGAAAGGATCAGGCCGTTGATCAACGCGATACGGTCAACGCCGCATGGACGGATCTGCTGGTGCGAAAACGTTCGTTTCCAGCCAATATCAAGCTTACCGATCAGGCCAAGCAGATGTTTTTCATGGTGAGTTACAACATTGACAAGTTCCGGC
>JABDRH010000270.1 GCA_013041835.1 Desulfatitalea sp.
GAGCATCCCGGCGCTCTATGCCGGCCTGGGTATTTTCCTGCCGCTGATCACCACCAACTGCGCCGTGTTCGGCGCATGCGTGCTCAACACCGACAAGGAGTTGGCGTTTTTACCGGCGCTGGTCACCTCCTTTGCCTACGCGGCCGGTTTCGGCCTGGCCCTGATCCTGTTCGCCGGCGTACGAGAACGGGTGCTGCTGGCCCGGGTGCCTAAACCCTTGCAGGACACCTCGATCGCCCTGGTGACGGCCGGCATCATTTCACTCTCATTTTATGCTTTCAAGGGAATGGTTTAGGACTCGCGCCAATGGTATGAGTCAAGCTTTCTTTGCGCACGGACACCGTGCGGAAGTGCCAAGGAGGATTTCGTGCTCGAATCAGTTCTGGTCATGCTAGGCATCGGCGCCTGCTGCGGCATTGTGCTAAGCGTTGCATCCAAAGTCTTTTACGTGTGGGAAGACCCGCGTATCGCCCAGGTGGAATATTTCATGGCTGGCGCCAACTGCGGCGGCTGCGGCTATGCCGGCTGCTCGGCGGCGGCGGCGGCGGCGGTGGCCGGCAAGGTGCCACCCAGCGTCTGCATCGTGGCCGGCCCCGAAGCTGCCGCGGAAATCGCCGCCATCATGGGCGTGGACCCCGGCACGGCCGAACCGATCAAGTCGATCAACACCTGCCTTGGCGGGAACCGGGCGGCGGACAAGTATTTTTACGACGGCGCGCAAACCTGCGCGGCCCTGGCCCATCTGCACGGCGGGAGAAGGGTCTGTTCGGTGGGTTGCCTGGGCATGGGCGACTGCATCCGCTCGTGCAAGTTCGACGCGATCCACATGGGACCCGACGGCTACCCGGTCGTGGACGAAGCCAAGTGCGTGGGCTGCGGGGCCTGTGAAAAAGTCTGCCCCAAGAGCATCCTCACGGTGCGCACCATGAGCCAGCGGCTGCTGCACTTCAACGAATCGGACGACGCGCTGGCCCCGTGCCAGCAAACCTGTCCGGCTGAAATCAACATCCCCCAATACATCGACTGCATCCGCAAGGGTGACTACGCCGGCGCGGTGAACACCATTCGCGAACGCAACCCACTGTTGCTTAGCTGCGGCCGGGTGTGCCCGCATCCATGTGAAGCGTATTGCCGGCGCGGCATCGAGGACGACCCGGTTTCCATCAACCAGCTTAAACGTTTCGTGGCCGACTGGGAGATGAATTCAGGCCAGCGGCTGCCCATCCCCTGCGCCCCTGATACCGGTAAAAAGGTGGCTGTCATCGGCGGCGGCCCCGCCGGCGTCAGTTGCGCCTATTTTTTGCGGCGCCTGGGCCATGCGGTCAGCATCTTCGAGGCCATGCCCAAGCTGGGCGGCATCACTCGCTACGGCATCCCCGAGTATCGCCTGCCCGACAAGGTGCTGGATTGGGAAATTCAAGGAATTCTGGACCTGGGCATCGAAGCCCACACCAATCGCATCCTAGGTCGTGACTTTACGATCCAGGCCTTGCGGGAAGAGGGCTACGACGCCATCTTCCTGGGCATCGGGGCCTGGAAAGACTACTCGATCGGCGTGCCGGGCGAGGATTTGAACGGGTGCTGGAAAGGCATTGAATTTCTCTCCAAGGTGGCCGGCGCCCCGGACAAGAAGGTCCCCGTGGGCAAATGCGCCGCGGTGGTGGGCGGCGGCAACTCGGCCATCGACTGCGTGCGCACCCTGCTGCGTCTGGGCTGCAAGGAGGTCTATATCGTCTACCGCCGCACGCGCAAAGAAATGCCGGCCAATGAAGTGGAAATCGTGGCGGCCGAGCATGAAGGCGTCAAGTTCCAGTTTCTGGCTGCGCCCAAACGCGCAGTGGACGACGGCAACGGCAACGTGGCCGGCCTGGAATATCTAAAGATGGAGCTGGGCGAGCCGGATGCCAGCGGCCGTCGACGCCCGGTACCGGTGGAAGGCTCGGAAACCATCCTGCCCATCGACATGCTGATTTCAGCAATCGGCCAGCAGCCGGAAATCGGTTTCCTCGAAAAAGAAACCGAGAAAGACAACCTGGCCATTACCCGCTGGAATACGTTCGACAACGATCCGGAGCTGCTGCAAACCAGTCTGCCCTATATCTTCACCGGCGGCGATGCCGCCACCGGCCCCGCACTTGTGGTGGACGCCATCGGCGGCGGTCGACGCGCGGCACGTTCGATCCATCAGTACCTGAACGGCGAGCAAGTGCATACCTCTCCAAAATCATTGCACAAAAAGCATATCGCCGAATCGCTGTTCAAAGCCGTCCCCGGCGTGGAGAAGAAAACACGCACACCCATGCCCGAGCTGGAAGTAGCCGAACGCATCGACAGCATGATCGAGGTGGATCAAGTGATCAGCGAAAAAGACGCCGCGAACGAGTCCAACCGCTGCCTCAACTGCTGCCGTCTGTGCTACAATCCCGAAAAATCGGTTCCCATTAAAGAAAGCGTTTGTTTGTGCTGAAGGATTTCGGGGCGTCTGTCATCATGGGTTGCTGTTCTTGACCGCTTCTCCTGCTTCGATGGTCTTGGCGATATATCGCGCAATTTGCCCGGCCACCGCGGCGCGAACCGCTTCCGGCAAAATAGCCTCGACCGGGCGGCTGAATAAGCGGGCCGTTATCTCCTCGGTAAATACTTTCACATCCCGCGTTCGCCGGTAGGCTTCCTCGAGCGTGCGACGGGTTCGGCGCGCCGCATCGATTGCCTGGGCAATAAACTGCCCGGCCGATTCGCCCAGGAAGGCGCCGAAATGTTCGAGCAGCAGCGCCTGGACGTCATAGCGGGCGAGGCGCTCAAGACTCTGCTGGTATAAATCGAAGTTTGAATTGGGTGTCGGCTGAACCTTGCCGTCAAGATAGAGCCCCACGGCATCCGAGGCAAACAGCGCTTTCAGTCCTGGCAGGTACAATGCCATGGAGCAAGAGGAGTGCCCGGGCACCTCCAGGACCTGCACCGGAAGATCGCCGCAGGACATGGATCGGCCATCGGACACCGTCTCTTCCACCGCAAGCCGGTCGTAATGGAAACCCTGCCGCTGAGCCTCCGGCGCAAGCCCATAGCGGGCAATGCCTTCATTGTTCAGGTGGGCGATACTCTGGGCGATATCGGGCCGGGTCAGCAGTTCACCGGCGCGGACCGATGCGGTAACGATCGCCTGGGGCATGCGCTTCTTCAAAAAAGGCACCGCGCCACAGTGGTCGAAGTGGGTGTGTAAAATAAACATGCGTGTAATACGGCCCTCATCGATACCCAAGGCAGTCATCTGGCGGGCGATGTCCGGCGCCACATAGGCCATGGAGCCACCCACCAACCAGTTTTCCGTAGTACCGTCCAATAAATAGAGGCACGATTCACTGCGTCCCAAAAGGGTGATGCGGTCGGTGACCTTGCCGACAGAGGTGATATTCATTGGCATTCTCCATTTAAGCATACAGGGAGGAAAAACAATACCCCCTGTGTTGCACCGGATTTGGGTTCGTCTGATCGGCACATCGACCGGTGCATATCAGGATATGCACCGGTCGATGTAACGCCATAGATGGGCACAAGGACAAGTAAATATACTATTTTCTTTCCTGTGCCCCTAACCACCGGATGCAATCGTTTTTTCGATGCTATCCACATGCTCGCCCCCCGAATCAAGAATGATTCTAGAAAGGAGCTGCTCGACGCTGACCTCTCCGCCGAATGCAGGCATATTCGCGCTGCGCGCAAGCACCGCGTCACTCAGGCCGGTGATAAAGGCCACCAGCTTGCCGCCCTCGGACTCCAGGATGGATAGCACCTGCGCTTTGGTGCAATCGGCATGCTTGGCAGCATGGGCGTTGGCCATTTGGACAATCTGCTCATAAGTCAATTCAGGCAGGGGTTGGCCCTCGATGAGCAACTTGGCCATCTCCATGGCGCCATAATGGCCGGCGCCAATGTGCCGGGCCACTACCCCCACAGACCATTGTTCGGCTTCACATGTCTTGAGCCAATCGGTCTCGGGAATCTTTTTGACCAGTGTCATTGCTTGCTGATTGAATGCATCGATACGCCTTGCCAATGCCTCTGCTTTTGTGGACATAAACACCTCCTTGTGTTGTCACGGGTTTCTCGATCAGCGTAACGCTGTCTGTATCAATTGAGCGAAGCGCCACATCTGAAGGATTTTTAAAAAGCCATCAATACAGGGGGCAAATCATACATTACGGAGTCAAAACCGGTAAGTCGGTGGTCAACACCCACCTCTTCTCTTCTTCCAGATAGCGCCACACCGGATGGTAGGAGACCGTTTTCAACACGTTACGGTCCAACAGGAAGTATTGAATGACAACCTGCTGGGTGATCTCCAGTCCGCTGTCGGAAACCCGCTGTTGACCCACTTCGTAGTCGACGACCTTGATGTTTTGATACGGGTCTTTGATACTGCCGGCCCGGCGCACTGCCGGGTCCAAAAACGCGTCGATGGTGTGAATCTCCAGATGCACGAAGGCGTGTTCAAAAGCCTCGCTGGTGCTGGTAAATTCTTCCTGCCGGCTCATGTTGGCAAACATCGTGCAGCCAATGGCCATGCTGGTGATCAGCAGCACAAGAACAGGCGTCGGCCGCCAATATGCGCTCATGATGAATTCTCCTTTTAAGGGATATTCGGTACATTTGTTTCTTCCTCATCGCTAAATGGGAATCAGTTCCGCCCCGGCCAGGCGTGCGGCGGCCCATCGGCGCCACCCCGAAGCGTCCCAGGCGTCGGCCAGGGCCACGGCCGTATGATGCACCGGAGCGAGCTGTTGTCGGCCCAGGCCGTTGAGGCAAGCCGGGCAGTTGGTGATCAGCATAGGTCGGGTGGCGTCCAAGGTCAAGGGTAGCAAGGACGCGCGTTTACGGGCCCACATGGCGGCGGCGATGTCCGGGCGGCTCAGGGCCAGGGTGCCGGCTTCGGAGCAGCAGCAGGGGGTCAGGGTCACGCCGCCGGCAGCAATCCGGCTGAGCAGCGAAAGGCCACGGCCGTCCAGGGAATCATGGCAAGGTTGATGGTAGAGGTAAGCACCCTGGAGACGAAGGGCAGTCTGACGGGCAAGCACAAAATCAACGGCGTCTGCCAAAGGTGCGTCGAAAATATCGCCCACGTGCGTCTGCCCAAGGGCGTCACGGCAGGTGCCGCAACTGACGATGCATCCATCAAAGGCCAGGTCGCCCAGCATGGCGCGAATTTGGTTGAAGACGATGGTATTGTCGAGCATTTGGCGGCTGTAAACGCTGGCTTTGGCGTTGGCCTGGGCGGGAAAGCCGCAGCAAAGATGCTTGGGCGGCAGCACCACCCGCACGCCGACCCTCAGCAGCAAAAAAACCGTCGCCAGACCGACGTCGGCGTGCAAACGTTCCGAGCCGCAACCCGGAAAGTAAAAGACAGTGCCGTTGGCAGGGTCCGGGGGAGCCACAAGAAGCATGTATCCCGCGT
>JABDRH010000283.1 GCA_013041835.1 Desulfatitalea sp.
TAGCATACCGCCGAGGCATTCCAAGCTATCCGGGTCATGGGGCGACGGCGAGGGTGTATCCACCACCACGAGTTGGCAAGCTTCAAAACGGGCCAGCGCCGCACGCAATCGGTCCGGGTTGGACGCACAGGCAAAGTCGAAATCGAGTACCCGGGCATAGCGCTCCAGGACAGCCACGCCAGGGGCACGGGACTGTTCCAGGCTGATGACGGCGACATTGTCTTGACCGTGCATCAGGGCAGTGGCGGCCAGTTTGGCGACGGCTGTGGTTTTTCCGGCGCCTGCCGGCCCTATCAGGGTGATGATGCGTCGCTGTCCGCGCGATTGCAGCCTGACCGGGGCGGTCCATCCATTGGCGGCCACCAATTGGGCGAGCATGGCGACACGTTCCGTCTCGTTCTGAGATGGGCCGGCGCCCAATGCTTCCACACGCTCGGCCAACTCTGCCGCGATCGCACCATTGACGCCTTGAGCCCGCAGGTCATCATCCAGATTGCGGGGCCGGTCTTGCATGTCGGCCACCACGGCACGACGCGCCTGGGAACGGGAGATCATTTTAACCAACTGCGGTTGCAGTTTTTTCTGACCGGTGCGTGTGATGGGTGTGTAATCCGCCAGAATGCGGCTGATGCCTTCGCCGGCCCGCCTGCCGGCCGACGAAGCAGCCGCGCCGGTCGGTACCGCCTCGTTTCCTTGATCCGACGGCGCATCGGAGGCCGCGCCGTCGACAGTAGCGTAGTCGATGGCGGCAGTGACCACGACGCGCTCGTTCTTTCCGCCGAACAGGCGCCCACTCTTTTTGTTGTTTTTGGCCGAAAGAATCACCGCCTCTTCGCCAAACTCTTTTTTGATCAGACGCAAGGCCTCGGACATGCTGTCGGCTTCGAACCGCTTAATTTTCATCCTTGAGCTCCGCTACCCCGATGGATTGAATTCTCACCGTGGGTAAAATCTCTTCATAAGCTAGTACAATCAATTGGGGGATGAATCGATCCGCAAGTTTCTTCACATGGCTGCGGATCTGAGCCGAACAAAGCACCAAAGGGTGAAGATTTCGTTGGGCGAAATGTTCCAGTTCTTCACTCAAGATTTGCATCAACCGCTGAGCCACCTTCGGGTCGAGCACTAAAAAATCGCCTTGGTCCGTTCGTTGGATGGCTTCGGCGATGCGCCGTTCGGCAAGCTGTCCCAAAGCGACAGCTACGATATCGCCATCGGCGGAAATGTGCTGTTGCGTGATAGAGCGCGCCAATGCCTGGCGCACGAATTCCGTGAGCGTATCCAAATGTTTGACAGACGGCGCCCAATCAGCCATGGCTTCGAGAATCGTCAACAGGTCACGAATGGAGACCTGTTCCATAAGCAGGTTTTGCAGCACGCGCACCACGCCGCCCAGGGAGAGTTGGTTGGGCACCAGCTCTTCCACCACTTTGGGATGGGTCTCTTTGATGTTCTCGAGCAGTTGCTGCACTTCCTGCCGGCCCAGCAGCTCGTGTGCGTGGCTACGGATCACATCGGACAGATGCGTGGTCATCACTGTGGACAGATCTACTACCGTGTAGCCCTTGGCGATCGCCTCTTCGCGCTGGCGCTCCTTGATCCAGATCGCCTCGATGCCGTAGGTGGGTTCCATGGTGGGGATACCCCGCAGGGAGTCGTCGGCATTGCCCGGATTCATGGCCAGAAAGTAGTTGAGCATCAAGTCGCCGCGGCCTACTTGGTTTCCTTTTAGCTTGACGACGTACTCGCCCGGTTTGAGTTGCATGTTGTCCTGGATGTGAATGGAGGGCACGACAATGCCAATTTCCTGGGCGATTTGGCGACGGATGGACTTGATACGGTCAAGCAGTTCACCATCTTGTTGAACGTCCACCAGGGAGATGAGTCCGTAACCGATCTCCAGGCCGAGAATATCCAGAGGCGGCAGGGGACGAAACGTTTCGGAAGTTTCACCGGCCTCCGCCTCGGCCTGCTGCTCCACGTCCCTGGCCTCTTCGGATTGACGCTTTTGATCGGCTTCAGTCTGGAAAATCAAATAGGCGGCGCCGCCTGACACCAGAGCCAATATAAAAAAGGGTATTTTGGGCAAGCCGGGAACCAGGCCGAAGGACAGCAAGATGGCGGCGGCCACGGCCAGGGCACGGGGGTTCTTGAACAATTGCCCGCCGATTTCCAGCCCCAGGTTGCTGTCGGCACCGGCCCGGGTAACAACGATACCCGCGGCCGTGGAAATGATCAGAGCCGGCACCTGGCTGACCAGCCCGTCGCCCACGGTTAGCAGGGTGTAGTTCTGGGCAGCGTCGGCAAAGGACATGTCGTTTTGAAACACGCCAATGGCAAATCCGGCCACGATATTGATGATGGTGATGATGATGCCGGCAATGGCATCGCCTCGAACGAATTTGTTGGCGCCGTCCATGGCGCCGTAATACTCGGATTCGCGCGAGATGGTTAGACGTCTGTCGCGCGCTTCCTGCTCGTCGATGATGCCCGCATTCAAATCAGCGTCGATGCTCATCTGTTTGCCGGGCATGGCATCCAGCATGAAGCGCGCCGCCACTTCGGCGATACGGCCGGCACCCTTGGTGATGACCACGAAATTGACCACCACCAGGATAAGGAAAACGATCAGTCCCACTACAAAATTGCCGCCCACCACAAAATTGCCGAAGGCCATGATCACCTTTCCGGCCGCGCTGGTGCCCTGGTCGCCGTTGAGCAGGATCAAGCGGGTCGAGGCAACGTTGAGCGCGAGCCGGAACAAAGTAGCCAACAGCAATATGGAAGGAAAGGCTGAAAATTCCAGCGGTTTGAGCACATACATGCCGATGAGCAGGATCATCAATGCAAAGGTGATATTAAAGGTAAGAAACAAGTCCAGCAGGAAGGTCGGTATGGGGATGACCATCACCATGAGAATACACATGACCGCAAAGCCCATGGCCACATCGGTGTTCTTGGTGATTAGGGAAAGATGCCCCAATAGGGAATTGGATTGCGCGATTTGCATGGTATCCTTCACTCATCTGTGCATTTCAACGTGACGGTGAAGGATTTTGCATTTTCCATGCCTGTTTTCCCACAAGGAAATAGGCAAAGTGGTTCTTTTTCAGCAGGAGGCGATCCGTCTGGATTTACATCATTTTTTCATGCTGTAGGGGCGAAGCGTCCGTTCGCGGGGTTGACGGGTTACACGGTGTGTCAATTTTCTGCCGTGGCCCTCAAGACAACCGGGTAAAAAAACGAGACCAACGGGGAGCGTATTTATTCAAAATGTCCAGGGAAATAACAATCGCGGTGGCCTGCCCCACGATATCACGACGTTCCACGAAGCCGAAATAACGAAAATCAGCACTGTTGTCCCGGTTGTCGCCCATCATGAGGTATTTGCCTTCGGGCACTTGCAGGGGGCCGAACGAACGTAAGGCCGGACGCTGCGGCATCACCATTACCGGATGGCGGATGCCGTCAAGGTCTTCGGAATAGATGAGAACAGGCGTTTCGGCATTTTTTTCCATTGCACCAGGGTCGGATTCAAGGGGTTCGTACACAACGGCCTCGCCGTTGATAAAAAGCCGGTTGTTTCGCATGGCGATGGTATCGCCGGGGGTGCCAATCACGCGTTTGACCATGCGTCTGCCGTCCCGGGGTGAATAGAAGACCGCAATCTGGCCTCGCCGGGGATCGTTCCACTGGGCGACATGCCAGGTCGTATAGGGAATTTTCAGATCATAGGCCAGTTTATTGACAAAAATGCGATCCCCTTCCAGGATGGTCGGATTCATGGAACCGGTGGGCACGATGTTCCAGTCTGCGATTACCGATTTAAATGAAGTGGCGATCAATATGGAAATCAGTAAGGTATACCCCCATCCTTTCCAAAATGCTTTAATTTTTTTGATCCATTTGTCGCGCATATCGATTGGCCCCTCCAGATAAAAGCCTTGGTTCTCATTTTTCGTGGACATGCTTGAAATAGGATCAATTTCACGATGCCCAGTTTGTCGTAGACAAATACAATTAATAGCTAATTTCCCTGATCCATGGCAACACTTTTTTAGAATGGTATTTTTCCAATATACCTCAGGCTGTACTCCAAATATCTTAAAAGCACCAGATATGGTATTTTTCCATTTTGATCCTTCGACGAATGGCATTGGGGTTTATCCGGCATGCACCAACCCTTTGAGCCGGTAGATGTATGCCAGCACTTCGGCCACGGCGTTGTACAATTCCACCGGGATGTAGCGGCCGATCTCTACTTCCTTGAACAAGGCGCGGGCCAGGGGTTTTTGTTCGAGGATGGGCACGTCGTGCGACGCGGCGATTTGCCGGATGCGTTCGGCGACTTTGCCGGCGCCTTTGGCCACCACCATGGGGGCATGCATGCCGTTTTCAAATTTGACGGCGATGGCTAAATGGGTGGGGTTGGTGATGACAACGGTGGCATCGGGTACAGCCTCCATCATTC
>JABDRH010000293.1 GCA_013041835.1 Desulfatitalea sp.
GTGATGGACCCCTTGCTGGAAGGCGCCAAATCGACGCTGGTGATCGGCGCCACCGTGGGCGTTATCGGCATCATCGTGGGCACTATCCAGTTGACCGGCATCGGACTGAAATTCTCCCAAATCATCATCGACCTGTCCTTCGGCTATCTTCCCCTGGCCGTGCTGCTCATCGGCATTGCTTCCCTGGTATTGGGCATGGGCGTGCCGGTCACGGCGGCCTACTTGATAACGGCCGTGTTGGCCGTCGGCGCCCTGACGGATATGATCGCTCAGATGCAGTGGGGCGTGACCCTGTACGAGCTCAAGCAACCGCTGGAGAACCTGATGCCATGGGATGCGGCCTATGTGGCCATTTCCTCCCAAATCGGTTGGGCGCTCATCGCCTCGCATATGATCGTCTATTGGTTCAGCCAAGACTCCAACATCACGCCACCGGTGTGCGTGGCGGCCTATGCGGGCGCGGCCATTGCCGGGTCGGATCCGTGGAAGACCGGCTGGACAGCCTTTAAATTCGCCAAGATGCTCTACGTGGGGCCGTTTCTTTTCGCCTTTTCCCCAGGTTTCCTCTTGGGTGGTCCGGGCTTTATCATGCCTTGGTATCAGGTGGCCAGCACGTGGTTTACCATTATTCTGGGTACCATCGCCTTCGGCAGTTTGACCATGGGGTACTTTCTTTGCCCGACCACCGTTTTGGAGTGGATCATCTGCGCGATGGCCACCCTGCTGCTTTTCTTCCCTAAAATTGTTCACTGGGCCGTGGGGATTGATTTGCCCACCCTGGTTGTGGACGCAGTGGGCATCGGCCTGTGGATCATGGTCTTGTTCATGCAGAAGACGCGTATCCGCAAGAATCCCGATTTGACGCTGCCGGTGGCGCAGCCGTCCGAGGTGGCCTGATACGCCTCTCGTCAGCGGGCCCTATCGTTTCCAACCGCCGGCCCGTTCCTTTCGGCGCGGCGTGTTTCCCAACGCCGCCTTTTGAGCCGTCTTGCCGGCCAAGCGTTTCTCCACGAAAAGGGCTTGACCGCTGAACGGATCGATACCGGTATAATACATCAAGGTGCTGTAGGTGGCCGGCGAAGGCGTGAAAATCTGAACCTGCTCGGGCATCAGGTGCAGGCAAGATTCAGCATAGGTGCGCAGGCGGCGCATATCCGCCAGCGTGCAGCCCGGATGGGCCGCCATGAAGTAATAGGTGAGGTAGCACGGCTTGGCCAGCCGGGCGTTGACCTTTTCGAACCGAGCCAAAAAGGCCTTAAGGATCGACGGGTCGGGTTTGCCCATCAGCCGCAGCACCGGATCATGCACATGCTCGGGAGCGATTTTGAGCTGACCCGAGACGTGGTGACGCAGCAGCGTTTCAAGATACTGAACGCCGGCCGTACGATCCAGCATGATCAGGTCGTAACGCACACCGGATCCGACGAAGACCCTACGAATCCCAGGAATCTGCCGCAACTGGGTCAGTAGCGCGACCTGGGGCGTGTGGTCGACAGCCATCTGCTTGCACGGATGCGGGAAAAGGCATCCCCTGGCGCCGCATCTCTTGCCGGCGGCGGCGCGCCGGCAGTTCAAGCCGTACATATTGGCCGTCGGTCCGCCCACATCCGAAATGATTCCCTTGAAATTCGGATGACTCACCATGGCCCGCGCCTCGCGCACGATGGAAGACCGGCTGCGGGACACCACCTGCCGTCCCTGGTGTACGGCAATCGCGCAAAAACGGCACTCTCCGAAGCAGCCCCGGTGAGTGGTCAGGGAGAACTGGATGGTATCCAGGGCCTTGACCCGGCCGGCCCGCTGGTGGATCGGATGCACATCACGGGCATAGGGCAGCTCGTAGATCCCATCCAACTCGCGCGCCGAAGGCGGCAGGGGCGGTGGATTGTGAATCAGGTAGCGGGTGTCTTGACGCTGAATCAGGCGGCTGCCGCGCAGCGGATCGGCATGATGGTAGAAGTCCTGAAACATTCGGGAGAACGCCGCTTTGTCCATACACACCTGTTGGTGATCAGGCAACCGAACGTCAGGTTCGGTAAAACGGTCATCGGGCATCGGCACTTGCTGGCTGATGTAGCACAATCCGCGGATGCCGTGCACGTCCGCTCTCCGGGCCAACGCTTGTGCCAGTTCGACCACCGATCGGTCCGCCATGCCGTAGAGGAGATAATCGGCCTTGGCGTCGAACAAGATGGAGCGTCTTACCCGATCGGACCAGGCATCAAAGTGGGAGATGCGTCGCAGGCCCGCCTCGATGCCGCCAAGCACAATCGGCCGGGTTTGCTTGAAACATCGTCGGATCAGATGGCTGTAAACCAGTACGGCCCGATCGGGTCGGCGATCATTGCGACCACCAGGGGTCATGTCGTCGCCGCGGCGCCGCTTGCCCGAGGCCGTGAAGTTGGCCACCATGGAAT
>JABDRH010000298.1 GCA_013041835.1 Desulfatitalea sp.
CCCCCTGGGTGAGGTCGGCCAGCACCTGGCCGGCTTTGCTGCGCGGTCGGGCATCGGCGCTCACGGTGACCACTCGTCGGCCGTCACGGCGGTCGATGTCCGTGTACGCGCGACCGCGCTCCAAGACAACTGCATTTTTCAACGGCAATTCGCCGCCTGAAGGTGTACGCAGCAGCATCTGCTCCAGGTAGTATTCGGAAATACGTTCGGATTTGGGCAGGCGCACCATCACCCGCACTTCGCTGCGCCCGCGCTGTTGCCGAAGCGCTTCGGCACCATAATAGGCGTAGCGCAACTGACGCGCGATAGTATCGGCCGTCAGCCCCAGGCTGCGTGCTTCCGGACGCACTTGAAAGTCGATCTGTTGTTTGCCGGGGGAAAACCCATCGTCCACGTCAACGATTTCAGGATAGAAATGGAACGCGGCAGCCAATTCGGCGCTGGCCTTTTCCAGAACGCCCACATCCGTATGGCTCAGCTCAACCGAGATTGCATCGCCCCGGCCGGGGCCACCGGCATCGGATTCAAACTTCAGCGCTTCCAGCCCCGGTATACTCCCCACACGCTTGCGCCACAGTTCGGTCAGTTCACCGGTGGACAAGGGGCGCTGCTTCGGTAGTGTCAAATAGACCCGCACCTCGGTCACATTGTTGGAAATATTGGCATAAATCCCTTCCGAGAGCATATCGCCGCCGTTTTCGGCGACCACCGCCTTGGCCGCCTCCACCAACCGACGTTCCACGACGGCAGTCTTTTGAAAAGCACTACCAAACGGCAGGGTAGCGGTCACCCGGGCAAAATCGGATTCAATTTTGGGAAACAGTTCGAACCCCAGGCGGCCACTGCGGATGTACCCAATCGATATGAGCAGTATGGCTACACCAATTCCCATCGAAACATAGCGCCACCTCAGCACCAGGGCCAGCAAGGGGCCATATTTGGTGCGCACGTTCCGGATAAATGCATTGCTGAAGCGTTGCTGCGCCATGGCCAGGGCGTTGAGCGGCCCCCAGGTTCGCCGCTGTTTCTGGTGCCCCAAGTGGGCCGGCAGGATGAGCAGGCTCTCGATCAGGGATATGGAGAAAACGGAAATGACCACCACCGGAACCAATCTGAAAATCTTGCCCATTGCACCGGGCACGAAGAGCATGGGCACAAAGGCCACCATGTTGGTCAAGACGCTGAAAATGACGGGCACGGCGATGTCTTGGGCGCCTTTCACCGCGGCCGTGAACCAGGGGCTGCCTTTCCGGCGTTCATTGTAAATGTTTTCGCCCACCACGATGGCGTCGTCCACCACAATGCCCAGGGTCACGATAAAAGCGAACATGGAGATCATGTTGATGCTCACATCACCCACGGGCAACAGATAAAAAGAGCCGAGAAACGAGATGGGAATTCCCAGGCTGACCCAAAACGCCAGACGCGGTTCCAGAAACAGGGCCAGCAGCAAAAAGACCAGGCCCAGGCCCATGAAACCGTTTTTCATGAGCAAACCGAGCCGCTGTCGGTAGTTCTCCGAGCGGTCGTTGCGCAGATCCACAGAGAGGCCCGCAGGCAAGGTTTGCTTCAGGTCCGCCACCACTTGCCGGACCGCGTTTGAGACGGTTATCGGCGTCTGGTCCCCCACCCGGTATACTTCTATCAACACGGCCGGCTGGCCGTTGTAGGTGGTCGAATAGTCGGTTTCCACAAAACCGTCCTTGATGAGCGCCATATCTTCGAGCAGCACCTGGGTGCCGTCGTCGGCCGTGATGACGGGGATACGGCCCAATTCTCGACCCGTATCGCGTTGCTCCTTCATGCGCAGCAGTACGTCTCCCGAAGCGGCCTTGATGGCGCCACCGGGCAGATCCACGCTGGCAGAACGAATACGCCGGGCCACTTCGTCCAGGGTCAAATCATAGTTGCGCAGCGTGCTTTGGGGAATCTCGATGGCAATCTCATAATCGCGCACCGCAGCCAACTCGATCTGGGTAATGGCCTCGCTTTGCAACAGCAGATCACGGATGTATTCGGCATAGGCCCGCAACGTGCGCTCATCCTGGTCCCCGTAAAGGACCAGGGAAACCACGCCACGCTTGTGGGCGACGATGGTCACCAACGGATCTTCGGCATCCGCGGGAAACGAAGCAATACGATCCACCTCGGCCCGGACCTCTTGCGCCAGGCGCTGGCGATCCGATCCCTCAAGCATCTCCACGCTAACCGTGCCGAATCCTTCCCGTGCCTGAGAGGTCACCTTGTCAACGCCCTCCAAGCCGCTGACCGCCTCTTCCACGGCCAGCAGGATGCTACGTTCCACCTCCTCCGGACTGGCTCCAGGGTAAGGCACGCTGACGGTTATGATATCCAGGTCAAAATCTGGAAACACTTCCTTTTTCACCTGGGCGCTGTAGATAAGTCCGCCGATCAACAGCACCACCATTAATAGATTGGCCGCCACCGAATGGCCGGCCATCCAGTGAATGGGTCCCCTGGATGGAGATGGGTCTTGGGAGGGATGGGTCACGCTTCTCCTTATTTATTGTCGATCCGCTTTTCAACCGGCGTGTCTTCAAGCCGCAGCGCCATGCCTTCCACCGGTCCCGGCAGGTCCGATACCACCAAGCGGTCGCCGGCTTTCAGCGCATCGATCAGCAGCACTTCGTCGGCATCGCGCCAGACAGGCGCAACCTTTTGTACTTTCAACCGATTGTCATCATCGAGGAGCCACACGGTGTCATTTTCCCGCAATGCCGCCCGCGGTACCGCGAACGCATCCGCCAGGCGTGGACCTTGAATTTTCAATCTGACATACGCACCGATCAGTAGCGGC
>JABDRH010000302.1 GCA_013041835.1 Desulfatitalea sp.
GTAACATTGTGTCTCATTTTATTCAATTCTCTTGAAAAGATCATCAAAATAAATCGAGGAATGCCGATATCATACAAAAGGGCATGCCGTCTTGGGATTTTCAGCTCGCGTATGATAGCGATGCGCCTATGCTGACCGGCATGCCGAATACAGCACCGGCGGGATGGAAGGGATGCCGACTTCAAATATATCCGCCATATTCCGGACGCGGCTCACTCCGGACCGGGAACATGGCGCCGAGGCATTTGCCCGGCTCAAGGTCGGCGACCGTCTGGTGGGCCGAGTATTGAGTCTGGAATCCGACGGCAGCGCGTTGATCGATATGGGGCGCTTTCGCGCTCTGGCCCAAACCACTGTTCCGGTCCAGGTGGGGCAACGGCTGCCTCTGGAGGTGATTCGTGCCGGCGTTCCCACCCAACTTCGCCTGGATGCGGACCTTCCGGCCAAACCGGATCATCCCATGCCCCGCATCACCCTGGCCGCACTCGTATCCCCGGAGGAACAGCACCGGGTGGAACATCAGATTGACCGGCTGCTGACCACCCTATCCAAAAACAGCGCTACCGCCCGTTCAATCCAGGCGGCCGATAGCGCACCCGGCAACAAAACACAGGCCCAGACGGCCGAAGTCCAGTCGTCCAATTCACCCTTGCCCTGGCGCGCCGAGCAAGTACAGCATGCCCTTGAGAAACTCCAGGCACTTTTCAAGCCACTGCCACTGGAGGCGCCTGCGGCCCGACAGAGCCAATGGGTGCAAGCAGCCGTGGAGGACAGTGGCATTCTTTTTGAGGTCAAACTGGCCCAGGCCGGCGAAAAGAGTACCCCGGCGCCAGCTCACCCCCTGACAGACGGCACTCCGGCCGCACAGCGAGGCCAAGGCCAACCGTCAGGCCTTGAAAACAGCGGGCAGATGCGGACTGAAAATGCCCAATCCGCGGCATCAAGCGGTGCAAAACCCCCGCACAGCGTACCCCAACCCCCTTCCGGCGCATCGCCGACCGGACTGAGCGCTGAAGCGATACAACCCCAGAACCCGGCATTCGGATCACAGTCAACCGCCAACTTTCAAGCGGCCAGCATGCCGTTGGACGATCCCCCAGTCCAAACCGAGAAGGACACCTTTTTGCCGACCACCTCCGCCGGCGATACGGATCAGCCTGCCGGTCAGGAATCCGCAAAACGCGCCCCATCACCAACACAGCTCATACAGGAGGCCGTGCAGCGCATTGCCGCTCGCGACATGAAGCCCCAACTGATGATCCTCAGGGATTTTCTCGGCGGTCTCGATGACCGCAGCCTGAAACAGATGGAACTGCGAACCGAGGAAGTCGCCGATTTGAAACGCGTGGTCGATCGTCTGCTGACGCATGTGACCCAGCAGCAGGAACAAGCGGCGAGACGCAGCGGCGAACCCGATCTGTATCAAGTGTTCACCCATGTGCTGCCACTGCAAGAACAAAAACAGCCACTGCGTTTAAAGGTCTACTATCCCAAAAAGGGGCGGCCGGCCGAATCCGATCCACGCAATCGTATCGCCCTCCTGCTAGACATGGATCGGCTGGGACCGGTACGCGCCGACCTGACCATGGAGGGCCGATACCTGCGCGTCCAATTTTTCGTGACCGACGATGTGGCGCGAGGCGTCTTCGAACATCACCTGGACGGCCTCTCTCAAGACCTGAGCGGGAGCTTCGACCAGGTTTGCGTTGCCGTGGTGGTCAATCGGGAAAAAATAGAACAGTTCGATGGAGAGGATCTCATGGGCCCTTCGGTCGGCCGAATCGACGTCAACGCATGAATCACCCACCGCCTAAAAAAGTAGCTGCCTTGCGCTACGATCCCACTCGCGATCAGACCCCCAAGGTGGTGGCCAAGGGACGCGGCAAAGTGGCCGAACGTATCCTGGCCCTGGCCCGTGAAAACAACATTCCCATGGTCACGGACCACAATTTGGTGCACTTGCTGGAGTCCCTGGACATCAATACCGACATCCCCGCCGAACTCTATCAGGCCGTTGCCGAGGTGCTGGTGTTTGTCTACCGCATGAACCAGCAGCGATGAATATCTTCAAATCGAACCAATTTTCCCTGGCGCATTGACATACAATCACACCTTTGACAAAGTTGCTTCCGCAAAGAGCAAGTTCCGGTCTTTATTGCAGCCTAATTATCGCATAAACAGGAGGATGTATGGGTAACGCGCTAAACAAAACCACCCGGTTCATTAAAAAGCCGCCGATTTTTTTGATTATTTTCTTGTTATCCTGTTTCATGGTGTGTTTTCCCAAAACAGCCATTTATGCAGGATCTTTTGAAGGCAATGTAACGCAGCTTTTTGCAAGTGATGCGGTTTCCTATCAACCTAACCTTCACGCTCAAGGGACAACGCATACAGCCACCGAAACAGCCATTTATTCAGGTTATTCAGGTTATTCAGGATTTTCTGAAGGCAATGGAACGCAGATTTTTAAAAGTGACGCGGTTTCCCATGAATCCTGCATCGACCCTATATGGACACCGGATACGCCAACAAAAACAGCCATTTATGCCTGGTTTCCTGAAGGCAATGTCGAACAGATTTCACCACCGGGTGGCGTTTTCTATCAAGCCTGTATTCACCCTGCGGGAACACATGTCATATGTTCAGGAAATTTGGAAGGCGCGCCTCTTATATGGGAAATGAATCTATCAACCAAAGAGCGGGTTGTGCTGTCGCCTGAAAATGCAGCATCCATCCATGGGGTTTACTCTTGGGACGGAACAAAGATAGTGTTTTCTTCAGATCTGAATTCGGGCAACCCGATCCCCAGTTTTGACGTTAACGATCTTTCCACGACCGGCATGCCGCCATCGGATGCTATTGTAAATATCTTTGTCATGGATGCTGACGGCTCAAATATCAAGCAATTGACTTTCGGTCCGTATCAGGATCAACGTCCGACATTCAGCCCCGACGGCCAATATATAGTTTTTGTGCGCGGGTATGACGTCATCAAAGACCCTTTGGGCCTTCATTCATCAACGCTGTGGATTGTTCCCACAGACGGAAGCCGGGCCCCGGAAGTCATTCCAATGGATAAGGGCGCATATCGCCCCTGGTTTTCTGCTGATGGTGAAAGGCTTTATTTCTTTTTCAGCGAGTCACTCTTTCGGCATCAAATTTGTTCCGTACCTGTTGAAGGTGGCGACATTACACCGCTGGCTGCCGATGATAGAGGGTTGAGCCATGGGCCTTTCGTAGACGCTGACGGCGACACACTTTTAATGCACTCCACCCGGGATGGCAAGTGGAACATTTATGAGGTGCCGCTGGCCGGCGGAGAACCGGTTGTCTTGCAGCCAGAGGGATTTGATGATCACACCGTCGCACATGCAACTCGAGCAGTCAATGGTGTGATTGCGTTTGACTCCGATGGAGACCTTTTCTAATGCGATCAGGACCACTTTGAAAAATACGCAATACCAAATTGAAATGATGCTCATGAATGTCGACGGCAAGCAGATGCGGCCCATATGGTTGGATGAGGATGGTGTCACGGTTCGGGTGATCGACCAGCGGCAGTTGCCCCACCGCCTGGAAACCATGGCCTTGACCACGGTGGATGAGGTGATTTTCGCCATTCAGGAGATGGTGGTTCGGGGTGCGCCGCTGATCGGCGTAACCGGGGCTTACGGGGTGATGGTAGCGGCGTTGACCACGATGTCGCGGGATGCGTTCGCCCAAGCGTGCGACCGCATCAAAGCGGCGCGGCCTACGGCGGTCAATCTGGCCTGGGCCGTTGACCGCGTGACCGCCGCGGTGTCGCACGTATCCGAACAGCAGGCGCGCATCGAGGCGGTTCGGCACGAGGCCGGGATCATCACCCAGGAAGAAGTGGACCGTTGCCGCAGCATCGGTGAGCACGGCGCCTCTCTGGTGGCTGACATCAGCCGCAAAAAAGGGGGCGAGGCGGTGAACATTCTGACGCACTGCAATGCCGGCTGGCTGGCTTGCGTCGAGTGGGGCACGGCCACGGCGCCGGTCTACGTGGCCCATGAGCAAGGCATCGAGCCACCCACACGTGCAGCTCGATGCCT
>JABDRH010000176.1 GCA_013041835.1 Desulfatitalea sp.
ACCAGGATGTGGTCAAGATTCGCATGGGCCGTGATAAACTGAGCGAGCAACTGGCGACGCTGAAAAAACAGCGCGTCAACCTGGAAACCGAGCTGCTGTCCCTGGTGGACCTTCAGCCGGGGCCAGCGCTTGGCAGGCCGGTCACCGTCACCCCGGAGACATCGGTCCTTAAACTGGTCGATTTGTATCCCCTGGCCCTTGCAAACCGCCAGGAGTTGAGCCTCATGCGGACTAAAATCGCCAAAATGGAACGGATGATCGCAATGGCCGAGATCATGATCCGGCCGGGCTTGACCCGCAATGATGCGGTGTATCCGGATAAGGCGCTTCTCCAGGCGGGTAGTGCGGGTATGACGCCGTCATTTCGCATTTCCATGTCGCCCACCCGGGGAAAGGGCCTGCCCCAAAATGCCTGGTTCGGCAGCCGGGACGGCTACCTTCGCGAAACCCAACGCAAACTCGAGGCCCTGAGAGCGGATCTTGCCGACGCCCGGGCGCGCACCCGGCTCATGGTTCATACGGGTTGGTTCGATCTGGACAAAGCGCAACGCGAGCGCTCCCTGTTCAAGCATCGGCTGCTGGAACTGGCCCGGACGTCATTGCAAGTTTCCACCCGCGAATATGAATCCGGAAAGGTCTCGTTTGCCGATGTGATCGCTTCATACACCGGCTGGCTGGACGTGAACCTGGCCGGCGAACGCCGCGACAGCGATGTCGGCATCGCCCGGATTGAACTGGAGCGCCGCATTGGCACGCCGCTGCCATAGGAAAAGAGGCGCAACGGCGCAAGAAAGGATCAGGACGCATGTACGAAAAACAGATTCATGTCGGCATGATGGCGGTGTACATGGTATTCATGATTTCCCTATCGTTTTCGCCGCTTCACATGCGATGGCCCCTGCCATTGTTTTCAGGACCCGCAACCACATATGCCGGAGAGCCCCTTAAGGCCGGCATGGTAGACCCAAAGACCGGCAAGAAGATTAAGTACTGGGCGGCGCCCATGGACCCGACCTATATCCGCGATGAACCCGGAAAATCGCCCATGGGCATGGACCTGGTGCCTGTGTACGAAGAAGACGGCGGCGAGAAAGAACCCACTTCCACGATCCGCATCGATCCGGTCACCCGGCAAAACATGGGCCTGCGACTGGGACGCGTGGAGAAGCGGCGCCTGTCCAAGACGATTCGCTCCTTTGGCACGATCACCTACGATGAAACCGGCCTCTATTCGGTCAACACCAAGTTCAACGGCTGGATCGAAACGCTGCACGTCGGTTTTCTGGGTGAGCAGGTGGACAAGGGCCAGCCGCTGTTCGGTATCTACAGTCCCGATTTGCTTGCCGCCCAGCAGGAATACCTGATTGCGGTTCGACAGCGGAACGGGCGCAAGAAAAACGTCCGGCAAAACAACGACCGACTGCTGGAAGCGTCTCGTACCCGGCTGGCCTATTGGGATCTGACCGACGAACAGATCGCCCGGTTGGAAAGCTCCGGAGAGATCCACAAGACCCTGACGATATACTCTCCGGCCTCGGGTGTCGTGATTCAGAAAAATGCCCTGAAGGGACATTATGTCAAAGCCGGCGAGCATCAATACGAAATTGCCGACCTGTCCACCGTATGGGTGGACGTGGATGTCTACGAATACGAGCTGCCGTGGATTCACAAGGGCATGCGCGCGGAAATGGAGCTGGCCTATATCCCCGGAAAACGCTACCGGGGAGAAGTGCTTTTCATCTATCCTTTTCTGGACCCCGAAACCCGAACGGCCCGGCTTCGGCTTTCCTTTCCCAATTCGGACAACATTCTCAAACCGGGGATGTACGCCAATGTCTACCTGGAAAGTGTCCTGCCTGAACCGCGGCTGGTGGTTGCCCAAGAGGCGGTCATCGACAGCGGCGTGCGCAAGCGCGTCTTCGTTTCTCGCGGCAAGGGAAAATTCGAGGCCCGGGATGTCACCCTGGGCGTTGAAGGCGGTGATTATCTATTTGAAGTGCTTGACGGCCTTAAAGAGGGGGATGAGATTGTCGTTTCCGGCCAGTTCCTGTTGGATTCGGAGAGTCGACTCAAGGAAGCCATCGCCAAAATGCGCGACGTGCGCGCGCCCGCCGATGGCGATGATGCCGATGATCTCAACATGGAAGGGTTCTTAATGGACGATGATCTCGACATCCAAGGGATGACCATGGACGACGGCATGGACATGGAGGATATGAATATGGATAGCGGCAATTCGGTGACCGCGAACCCGCCGCAAGGGGCGCGGCCATGATCGGTAAAATCATTGAACTGTCGGTCCAAAACAAGTTTCTGGTGATCCTGGCAACCGCTTTTGTCATTGCCGCCGGCATCTATGCCGTCAGCCGTACCCCGCTGGACGCCATCCCCGACCTGTCCGACGTTCAGGTGATCATTCTTACCCAATATCCGGGCCAGGCGCCCCAGGTCGTCGAAGATCAGGTGACCTATCCCTTGACCACGGCCATGCTTTCGGTGCCTTTTGCAAAGGTCGTTCGCGGGTTTTCCTTTTTCGGGATTTCCTTTGTCTACGTTATCTTCGAAGACGGCACTGATTTGTATTGGGCCCGCAGCCGCGTGTTGGAGTACCTGAACTTTGTCGCCGGCCGGCTCCCCGATGGGGTGAATCCCTCACTGGGGCCCGATGCCACCGGTGTCGGCTGGGTGTATGCTTACACCCTGGAGAGCGACCGCCATGATCTGGCCCAGTTACGATCCATCCAGGACTGGTTCCTGCGTTACGAACTGGCCAGTGTTGCGGGCGTGTCCGAAGTGGCCTCCATCGGTGGATTTGTCAAACAGTACCAGGTGGTGGTGGACCCCAATAAATTGCGGGCGTACAACATCCCGCTGCAGAAAATCCGCACGGCCATCTTGCGTAGCAACAAGGACGTGGGCGGCCGGTTGGTTGAGATGGGCGAGACCGAGTTCATGGTCCGCGGGCTGGGATACATCAAAGGCATCGAAGACCTGAACAACGTACCGCTCGGCGTGTCCAGGCGGGGGATTCCCATCCTGTTGAGAAACGTGGCCTTTGTCAAAATCGGTCCGGAACTGCGTCGGGGAATCGCCGACTACAATGGCCAAGGCGAAGTCGTGGGCGGGATCGTCGTCATGCGCTTCGGTGAAAACGCCCTGAAGGTGATCGACAAGGTGAAAACCCGCCTGAAGGAACTGGCGGGCGGATTGCCTGAAGGGGTGCGGGTCAAAAGCGTGTACGACCGGTCGGGGCTGATCCTGCGGGCGGTGAACAACCTGAAGACCACGCTGATCGAAGAGAGTGTGATCGTCGCCATCGTCTGCATCATCTTCCTTTTTCATTTTCGCAGTGCGCTGGTGGGCATTTTCACCCTGCCGGTCGGCGTTCTGATCAGTTTCATCATCATGGAACGTCAAGGCATCAATGCCAACATCATGAGCCTGGGGGGCATCGCCATCGCCATCGGCGCCATGGTGGACGGCGCCATCGTCATGATCGAAAACGCCCATAAGCACATCGAGCGCGACGGCGGTGAAAAACCCCATTGGGAACTCATCACAGATGCCGCCAAGGAGGTGGGCCCGGCCCTGTTCTTCTCCTTGTTGATCATCGCCGTGAGCTTTTTACCCGTGTTCACCCTGGAGGCTCAGGAAGGCCGCCTGTTCCGGCCCCTGGCCTTTACCAAGACCTATGCCATGCTGGGTGCGGCCCTGCTGGCCATTACCATCGTACCCATTCTCATGGGCTACCTGATCCGGGGCAGGATCAAGTCCGAAAGCGAAAACCCCGTCAACCGGCTTCTCATCAGGATCTACCACCCGCTCATCAAGGTGGTGCTGCGCAAGAAGGCCCTGGTCGTTGGCATCGCCCTGCTCGTGTTGGCGGTGACCTGGCTTCCCATCAAGCGCATGGGGTCTGAATTCATGCCCCCGCTCAACGAAGGCGACCTGCTTTACATGCCCACCACCTTGCCTGGCATTTCCATTACCAAGGCCGGGGAATTGCTGCAACAGACCGACCGCATCATCGCCTCTTTCCCGGAAGTCGCACACACCTTCGGCAAAATCGGCCGGGCGGATAGCGCCACCGATCCGGCGCCATTGAGCATGATCGAAACCACCATCACGCTGAAACCTGAATCCCAATGGCGAAACGGCATGACCATCGAAAAACTGGTGGACGAACTGGACAAGGCCATCCAGTTCCCCGGCTTGACAAATGCCTGGACCATGCCCATCAAAACCCGTATCGACATGCTGTCCACCGGCATTAAAACCCCTGTCGGCATCAAGATCATGGGGCAGGATTTAAACGTGCTCAACGATCTGGGAGAAAACGTGGAGGCGGTCATCCGCCAGGTGCCGGGGACGTTGAGCGTCTATGCCGAACGCGTCACCGGGGGCAATTTCCTCGACTATGAGATCCGGCGCGACCAGGCCGCCCGTTACGGACTCACCGTGGGAGATGTTCAGGACATCATCATGACCGCCGTGGGCGGCATGAACATCACTCAGACCGTGGAGGGGCTGGAGCGCTATCCGGTGAACCTGCGGTACGGCAGCGAACTGCGCGACACCCCGGAGAAGTTGCGGCGAATTTTGGTGCCCACGCCCGCCGGCGCCCAGGTTCCCATCGCACAACTGGCCGACATCCGCATCGTCAAAGGCCCCCCGGTGGTCAAGAGCGAGAACGCCCGCAACAGCGCCTTTGTCTATATTGACATTTCAGGCGTCGATGTGGGCTCCTATGTCAAGGCCGCCCGGCGGACCGTGCAGGAAAAGCTGAGTCTGCCACCGGGATACTCGCTGCTGTGGAGCGGTCAGTACGAGTATATGGTGCGGGCCCAGAAGCGTCTGATGATCGTTGTCCCCATGACCCTGGCAATCATATTCCTGCTGCTCTACTTTAATTTCAAAAGCATGGCCGAAAGCCTGCTGGTGATGCTCAGCGTGCCGTTTTCGCTGACAGGCGGCTTTTGGCTGATGTACCTGCTGGGATACAATATGAGCGTGGCCGTGGGGGTAGGGTTTATCGCCCTGGCCGGTGTGGCCGCCGAAACCGGTGTGGTCATGCTGATCTACCTGGATATTTCATACCGCAACTATCAAGCGAAATATGGCCCGCACTTCAACCGGCGCCACCTGTACGCGGCCATCGAAGAGGGGGCGGCTTTGCGGGTGCGGCCCAAAATCATGACGGTCGTGGCCATCATGGCCGGCCTGGCGCCGATCATGTGGAGCCACGGGTCCGGTTCCCAGGTGATGAAGCGTATCGCCGCCCCCATGATCGGCGGCATGGTCAGTGCCACCCTTCTCACCTTGATCGTCGTGCCGGTCATCTATGCGATATGGAAAGGATGGCGTCTTGCCCAGGGGCAAAAGCAAGATATCACCTAACCGCCGCCAGCATTGGGGGCAATACAGGAGGGTCTATCATGAAAAAACGAATCGTTATCACTATGGTCTTTTTCATCGGTGCACTCATTTCAACGCCGGCTTTGGCCGGGCAGGGCCATGGCGGCCACGGATCAGACAGCGGAAAGGACATGAAGCCGGCAGACGGAATGGATCATGGTGCTCGCCACACATCAATGGATCATGCCGGTATGGGCGGTACCTTCAAACACACGGCCTCCCAAGGCGGTATCGATGCAGTGTTTCAGGTGATGCGTCTTGACAGCATGAACATGACATCGGATCAGGGAGATACGCACCATATTATGGTCAACCTGAATGCGGCGGACAGCGGCGCGTCCATCAAAAAGGCTATCGGCAAGATCAAGGTCATCGCGCCGGACAAAACCGAGCAGATCAGTCCGCTGAAAAATTATGATGGTATCCTGGCCGCGAATTTCACTTTCATCAAGCCGGGAAAATACGGCGTTATCTGCCTGCTCAAGCACAACGACCAAAAGCAGGTATTTAAGTTTTGGTATGATTTTTCTGATTGACATCGAACGATACGTGCTGTTAAAAGAACCGTTTTAAAATAAACAGCCTAATACGCATTAATCCTTGCTCCGGTCGTGAATCGGGGCTCTATTATCCACAAGGAGGCCACATGCGACGGTACGAAACCATTGTCATTCTCGATCCGGATTTGCCGGAAGAGGGACGCACTTCCCTGCTCACCCGTGTTAAAGAAATCATCGTTCAGCAAGAGGGTGTCTTCATCCAAGAGGATTCGTGGGGCGTCAAAAAGCTCGCTTATTCCATCAAGAAAAAGCCGCGTGGTTACTATGTTCGCCTGGACTACTGCGGCATGGGAAAGGTCGTTGATGAAATGGAGCGTTTTTTCCGCATCGATGACCGTGCACTCAAGTACTTAACCGTTCAGCTCGATTCCGATGCCGATGCGGAGAAGATTCTGGCCGAGATCGCCGCCGCGCAGGCCCAGCAGGCAGCCCAAGCCGCTGCATCCGCCCAGGAGCCGTCTTCCGAATCTGAAGCGCAGGCGCCGCAACCGGTGCCGGAAACCGCCGCCGAATCGGATCAGAACGAAGAAACCACACCGGAGAGCTGAAAGGAGATCGAGCATGAATGGTAAAGGCGGAAACAAACGACCCGCAACCCGACGAAAACGCAGAGTTTATCATCGACGCAAGGTGTGCCGTTTTTGCGCGGACAGCAAAATCATCATCGACTATAAAGACGCCAGGACACTGCGATACTTCATTACCGAACGGGGCAAGATTATTCCCCGGCGCATCACCGGTACCTGCGCCAAACATCAGCGCGCCTTGACCTTGTCGATCAAGCGAGCGCGGGCCATCGCATTGTTGCCGTTCGTTGGAAACATGGAATAGCCGCCCCCGCGGTCCTGCGCGTTGATCCATTCCGGCCGGCGATTGTCCGGCGGACCCGGCAAAAGGCTCATGATTCGAACAAGCACCGGCTGCTTGAGCGGCCACGGAGGTTGTGCATGAAAGTCATATTGAAAGAAACCATCGACTCACTGGGTATTATCGGCACCGAGGTCAAGGTGGCGCCCGGTTATGCCCGCAACTACCTGTTGCCCCAGGGCAAAGCGGTGCCGGCCACCCCACGGTACCGCAAGCTTCTGGAGCATGAAAGAGTCAAATTTGAACTCCAAATCGCCAAGGAAAAAGAGCTGGCCGAGCAGATGGCCGAGCGCCTGGTGCAGGTCGAATGCCAGGTGGCTGCCAAAGTGCATGAAGGCGAAAGACTTTACGGATCAGTGACGGCGCGTGATATCGTGGATGCCTTGGCCAAAAACGACATCGTGGTCGAAAAACGGATGGTGATGCTCTCCGAGCCCATTAAATCCATCGGTGATTTCAAGGTGCCCATCCGCGTCTACAAAGAGGTTGAACCTGAAATCACGGTTCATGTGGTTCCGGAATAGCCCGTGTCTAATCAAAAAGACCCCGCCTTGCAAAAAGTGCCACCCCAAAGCATTGAGGCGGAAGAGTCGATTCTCAGTGCGATCCTGCTAGACAACAGCACTTTGCTGGATGTGCTTGAAGTCCTTCGGCCGGAAGACTTCTACCGCACCGCCCATCAAAGGATCTTCGGCGCCATTGACGGTTTGTTCGCCAAAGCCGAGCCGGTGGATCTGATTACCTTGACCAACGCCCTGCGCGACGTCAACCAGCTCGAAGAGATTGGCGGTGCCGCGTACCTGGCTCGCCTGGTGGATACCGTTCCATCGGCGGTCAATGTGGCACACTATGCCCGAATTGTTCGGGATAAGGCTGCCCTGCGTCATCTGATCGCCAAGTCAGGTGAAATCGCACAGCGCTGTTACGAAGATGCCGGTGAGTTCGACCGGGTGCTCGATTTTGCCGAAAGCGCCGTGTTTGAAATATCGGAGAACAAACATCGCGCCGCTTTCCATCCCCTGAGCAAAATTATCGAGACCAACATCGACGCCTTGGAAGAGCGGCAGGGCAACCGTGCCTTGGTGACCGGCATCGGCACCGGTTTCACCCGTTTGGATCACATGACCGCCGGTTTGCAAGGCTCGGACCTGATCATTTTGGCCGCCCGGCCGGCCATGGGCAAAACCGCCCTGGCTTTGAACCTGGCGCGCAATGCCGCTTTTGAAAACAATGTGCCGGTGGCTGTTTTTTCCCTGGAGATGTCCAAAGAGCAGCTTTCCATGCGCATGCTCTGCGCCGAGGCCCGGGTCGATGCTTCGCGTGTCCGCAGCGGATTTCTCAACCCGGAAGATTGGAACCGCATCACGGATGCGGCCGGCGCCCTGTCCGAAGCGCCGATTTATATCGACGATTCCCCGGACATCTCGGCGACTTCCATCCGCACCAAATCCCGCCGCCTGAAAATGGACAAGGATCTGGGCCTGGTGATCATTGACTATCTGCAGTTGATGCGTGGGACTCACAATGTCGAGCGTCGCGATCTGGAGATCTCGGAGATCTCCCGTTCCCTGAAATTGCTGGCCAAGGAGTTGAATGTTCCGGTGTTGGCTTTGTCCCAGCTCAATCGCAAATTGGAAGAGCGCAGCGACAAGCGGCCCCAATTGTCCGATTTGCGCGAGTCTGGCGCTCTGGAGCAGGACGCGGACGTCGTGGCTTTTATCTACCGTGACGAAGTCTATAACAAGGACGAAAACAATCCCAACAAGGGCACGGCGGAAGTCATCGTGGCCAAACAGCGCAACGGCCCAACAGGCGTGGTCCCGCTCACCTTTCAGGGCTTCTGCACCCGGTTCGAGAATCCGGCATGAAAAAAGTGTGGGGCCAAGTTAAAGGGCTCAAAGCCAATCAACTTCAGCGCCTGGAAAAACTCTACCGCAGAAAAGTACCGCCGGAATATTTGATCACCCCCGAGTTGTCCAAAGACATCGCCTTGCTTTCCTTTGAAATGCAGCGGCAAATGGGGTTGTTGATCGACCGTGCAGGCAAAGTGGCCTGCGTCCTGGTAGGTGATCCCCAGGGGATCTTTATCCCGGAACTCTCGGCCTACCGCCTCAACCCCGGGCGCCTGCGG
>JABDRH010000314.1 GCA_013041835.1 Desulfatitalea sp.
GCCCTGCCCGGCGCGGCGGTCTGCGGCCCCATCGGCGGCGGCAAGACCTATATCTTCGAAGCCGTGGCCGGGGAACTGAACATGACCGTGCTGGTATTGAAAAATCTGCGTAGCCAGTGGTTCGGCCAGACCGACGTGGTCCTGGAGCGCCTCACAAGGGTCCTGGACACATTGGCCAAGGCGGTGATCTTCGTGGATGAAGCCGACACCCAGTTCGGCGGCGTGGGGCCCGAAACACACGCCACCGAACGACGCCTGACCGGCAAAATCCAGGCCATGATGTCCGATTCCCGTCGGCGCGGCCGCATCTTCTGGCTGCTCATGACCGCCCGTATTCATCGCCTGTCGCCCGATATCCGGCGCCCCGGCCGCGTGGGGGATCTCATCATCCCCGTGCTCGACCCGGAAGGTGAAGACCGGCAGGCCTTCATCCGCTGGACCATCCAAGATACGTTGCATGCCGCGCCCAACGACGACACCATGGCCTGGCTTACCCAACGCATGCAGGATTACTCCGCGGCCGGCTTCGCCTCCCTACGCTCGGAGCTCAAAGCCAAGGCGGCACTGAGTCAACGACCACTTTCGATCGATGAACTCAAAGCCGCCATCGAAGACACGATCCCGCCTGCCATCGGCGAGACGCGACGCTATCAAATCCTGCAGGCCCTGCGCAACTGCACCCGCAAGAGCCTGTTGCCCCCGGGCGAAGCCGAACCCGCCCGGCGAAAGGATTGGGAGGCCGAACTGCAGGTGTTGGAAGCCAAAGGGATTGGCTGACCCCCCGGTCCCCCATACTTATCGAGATCAGACCATGAAACCAGAGCAGGTCACGCAACAAATCCAACAAGGCTCCCGCAAAGCCCATAAAGATTATGCCTTTGACGAAACCCACGATGCCGAACGCCCCGCGGATTTCTGGTTTCAGCAGGCCCACACGGGGCTTGTGCTGTTTGCCGTTTTCTACACCCAGGCATGCCGCTGGTCCCGCTGCCTGGGGTGCAACCTGCCGGCCCGGATGTCGCAAAAACATGTCCCGTTCAGCGCCATCATGCGGCAAATCGACTGTCTCTTCCAACACCCCGAGATAACGCGCCGGGCGGCCCGCATCCATAAAGTCATTGTCAGCAACAACGGATCGGTGCTCGACGAGGCGACCTTCTCCTCCACGGCCCTGATGTACCTATTGGCCAAACTCAACCTGCATCTGCCGGCGCTGGAAGTACTCTCCCTGGAAACCCGCCCCGAATACGCGGACTTCGCGGAACTGGAGTTTCTCTCCCGGGCCCTTACCGAAGGTGATTCGCCCACTCGGCTTGAACTGGCCATCGGCTTCGAAGCCTTCAACGACCACATCCGCAACGCCCTCTTCGACAAAGGCCTGCCCCTGAACCAGTTCGAAAAATTGGTCAGGCGCATCGCGCCTCACGGCTATCTGTTGAAAACCTATTTCATGCAAAAACCGGTGCCGGAAATGACAGACGAACAAGCCGTTTTGGATATCCAGCAGGCCATCGACTATCTGAGCGACATCGCCGCCAAACACCAGGTCCAGATCAACCTGCACCTGAATCCCACCTACGCCGCCAAGGGCACACAACTCGAGACGGCATTCCACCAAGGCCGTTTTAAACCGCCCCTGCTCAAAGACGTGGCCCGCGCCGCCCTGCACGGTCACGGCAAGCCCCTTTCCATTTATATCGGCCTGTCCGATGAAGGCCTTGCCATCGCAAACGGCTCGTTTCTCAGAAAAGGGGAAGAACCCATGATCCAAGCCCTTGAACAGTTCAACCAATCACAAGACTACCATCTTCTGGAAAGGCTGCTCGCTGATGAATCCACGGCAACAGAGGCGGATCAACCATCAAGGCACTTAGGGCTCGCCCATCTGAAAAGCGAAAAGCGTATTTGATCAAATTATCACTTGCACAACGCGTTCACATGCACTATCAAACCCCAGATAACCTTTCGCCGCCTCAATGCGCCCGTAGCTCAGCTGGATAGAGCGCCGGACTTCGAATCCGTAGGCCGCAGGTTCGAATCCTGCCGGGCGCGCCAATCATAACAAAGCGGTTAAATGCCTTGCTGAATATTGATCCTGCGGGTCCAATCATATCGGGAAATAGATAGTTCCCATCAAAAAAGAAATAAATACATGAATACAAACAATTATGGTGTTGGGCCTGTCTCGGGCGGATAAAAATCGCCGGCGGCACGGTTGTCTCCCATGGTATAGGATGCTGGCGTGTTGTCGTTGACCTGCGGTGTGACGGTATAATCGAAATGGGTGGCCGACAGCGCCACGCCGCCCATTTTCACATACCCGTAAATTAGGAAAGGCCTTTCTCATTGAAAAAGGCACTGTATTTCTTATCTGTACCGCGGATATGATTGATCAGCCAGTCCTTTAAAAAATTCAGCATATTAATGGAAAGGGCAAGCCGCCCGGCATCGAAATCCTTCTGAAATTTAGAGACCTTTTCCACAAAGGCATCGTGCTCATTTTTATGCTTGACCAAGTCCGGGTAGCCGTATTTGTCAAAGTATTTTTCTTCTGTGAGAAAATGGGTCAGCGCATAGTCGGCCAGTTCCTGAATAACGGAACCGACAACTTCTTTTGCCCGCCGTTCCCGCATGGCGTCACCGAGACTATTGATGAGACTCACCAGTTTCTGATGTTGCTTGTCGATCTCCCTCACATTCACACTCAGGTCTTCAGACCATTTTACTATCGCCATCGTTCGATCCCTCCGCAAAGATGTGTTTCAGCCACCTGAAAAGTCAGCCGATCACAAGACCGTGGGGCCGTTGCCAGGCTGCCATTTATGGCGGTTAAGAAGGACACCGCCGCGGAACACCCTCTTTTCCATGTGCGATTCGACACAGTTTCCAATCAGGATCAGGTCCTTGCCCAAGGTATCGGTCGGGGGGTTCTTTTATTTATACACGATTCGATCCCAAATTCAATGTCAGAATGGGGACGACCTTAACTAATTGAACGACATGCCATTCACGGTATTTGTAGATATTTGTCTGAAATGCAAAGGATAGCCTGAATGGTAAAAAATAAGGGGTGACAGTTGGAGAATGCTGCTTTTCTAATTATTTAGGGTTGCCTTTCCGGTCCACCAAGTAACGACCGAAGGGTCAAAGCGTTTCGATCGCTTAAAAAAATGTCTCCATCGGAGTCAAACGTCACGACACCATTGACTGCTCGAGTTGCATGTGCGACCGGGTGATCATCAAATCCCTTTGGCTTCAACAGAACCGGTTCTCCGCCGGACAAAGGCACCTCATAAATGTTCCACTTTCCATCCCTGTTGGAGTGCATTAAAAGCGAGTTGCCGCCGGCCCCTACGAAAGGTCCATGGCTCAACCCTTTATCATCTGCAGCCAGCGGTGTAATGGCTATACTTTCAACAGGCATGGAACAAATTCGACGCCGAAAGAGTGATTTTTTGATAAAGAAATATAGCCTTTCACCATCAGCGGAAAACCTGCGACGATATGCGCGCTCATGAATTGGAATGACTTCAGGGGCCCGGCTTCCGCCATAGGTAGCCAGCAAAGTAATGCCGCCGACCTCAACAGGTATGGAACATATTCGACGTCGAAAGAGTGACTTTTTGAAAAAGAAAAACAGCCTTTCACCATCAGCGGAAAACCAGGGGCGATATGCGCGCTCATCCATTAGAATAACTTCAGGGGCTTGGCTTCCGTCATCGACAGCCAGTGGAGTAATGTCGCCGCCTTCAACAGGTATGGAACATATTTGATGCCGAAAGAGTGACTTTTTGATAAAGAAATATAGGCTTTGTCCATCAGCGGAAAACCAGGGGCGATATGCGCGCTCATCCATTGGAATGACTTCGGCGGCCAGGCTTCCGTCCGTGGGAACAATCCACAGCGTTGATGATGATTGTGAGCCTGAGGGGGATTTGGTGTCGTCATACCCACGTACAAAAACAATATATCGGCCGTCGGGGCTGAATGTCGGACGTTGATCCTGATACGGACCGAAAGTCAATTGCTTGATATTTGAGCCGTCGGCATCCATGACGAAGATATTTACAATCGCATCCGACGGCGGCATGCCCATCCTGGAAAGATCGTCAACATCAAAACTGGGGATTGGGTTGCCTGAATTCAGATCGGAAGAAAACGCTATTTTTGTGCCGTCCCAGGAGTAAACCCCATGGATGGATGCTGCATTTTCAGGTGACAGCACAACCTGCTCTTTGGTTGATAGATTCATTTCCCATATAAGCGGTGCGCCTTCCATATTTCCTGAACATATGACATGCGTTCCCGCAGGGTGAATACAGGCTTGATAGAAAACGCCACCAGTGGGTGAAATCTGTTCTATATTGCCTTTGGGAAACCAGGCATAAATGGCTGTTTTGCTATGTGTATTCGTCATCCAGTGAGGGTAAAAGCCGGATTTTTGGGAATCCGCATCACTTGGAAAAATCCGCGCCACGGGGTCTCCAAAAGATCCAGCATAAATAGCTGATTTGGGAAACCGAACCATAAAACAGAATAACAAGAGAATAATTAGATCAATCGACGAATTTTTAACAAACCTATTGGTTTTGTTCAATGTGTTACCCATATGTTTCATCAACTTGTGCTATGATTAGTTTACAAGAACGAAGGGAGTTTTCAGCCTTTGGGCGCGATCGTACCAAAGGTGCAATTGCATGTCAATGCGCAAATCTTGCTTATTGCATCATAACATGATCAGAGGCATTGAACGTTGTTAGATATTCAATAATTATAAAACCTTAAAAACTTTTTGGAATATCGCAGGTGGATTTGGCAAGCAGGTTCAACATAACGCCTGCCGCAGTGAGTTATTCCGTACAACTGGGAGGAAAAATGTTAAAAGAGAAGGGAGGCAGTTGGAGAATCATGTCATTTACGTATAATCGGAAATAAAAATGAAATTGGCAGACATACTAACCGGCATTAGCCCGATCTTGAGAATTCTTCTTATCACCGTTTTGGCGGTGGCCGCCCACTTCGCCGTAAAGGCCATCCGCCGGTTCAGCCAGTATCTACTGACAATGAAGGTAGACCGAAAAGCTGTATCGGAAGAGAGCCTGACCCGTAGATACCCCAAGATTGCCACGATCATTACCATCCTGGTCAGCGCTATGACCTTCACGATCTATTTCGTGGCCGTTGGAATGGTTCTGCGTGAATTTAAAATTTCACTGACGACCTATTTTGCCAGCGCAACGGTCATCGGCTTGGCCGTCGGTTTTGGCCTACAGGGATTTGTACAGGATCTGGTGATCGGTTTGACGCTGATTTTTTCGGATGCACTCAACATCGGGGAAGTGGTCAAACTGGGCGATGAAATCGGCAAGGTCGACAACATTGGCCTCCGATTTACTACGCTGATCAACCTGCACGGCCAGCGGATTTTGATCCCCAACAGAAACATTGCTGTGATCGGCCAGTTTCGCGGCGGCTGCATTCGCGCCTACGTGGACATCCAACTGCCAGAAGGCGTCGAGGAAGATAAGATCTCCCAGGCGATTCAGGCCATCGCCAAAGGCATGTACCACCAGCACCGGTCCATCATTCTGGCAGCGCCGGAAACGTTCGGGATCAAGGGCGCCAAGGCTGGCCAGTGGCGGTATCTGCGCATCAAGTTCAAACTGTGGCCGGGCCAAATGAAGATCGTCGAAGAGACTTTCGAAGAAAGAGTGGTCCAAGTACTCAAGAAATCCTATCCGGATTATGCGACCTGGATGATCACGATAACCTACAAGGTCGAATAGGCTTAAAGGATTTTAACTATAAGATGAGTCCATCCAGCGTCAGAATAAAAGAGCTGCGTGCCACTGATCAAGCCACTGATGACAAGATCCGTGTCAGGCGCATTGAATGTCAAAGTGTGGCTTGGATCGGCAACTAGCGGATCCGTGGCTGCTGACACCTCAAGACCATCAATCATGCCATCGCGTTAAAAAATCATCATCCGCCTCGGGCAATGACCAGATGCAATGCAAATGGTCGGCAAGCAGAACAAACGCATCGATGCTGAACGGATGTTTTTTCTTCACATATCGAAACGCTTCGCGAAGCAGCAGCACATTTTTATCACACGTCAAAATCCCTTGGCGCTCATAAGTCACCGCCGTAAAAAAGTATGTGCCCCCTTTGACCCGCACGCGGCTACTACGTGCCTGCCGTTTCCGTACTGCTTCCACCGTTGTCACCGGCCCCTCTCAGAACCGTGCTTGCGCTATTAACGCACACCGCTCCCCACATGGTCAATTCACCGAGAAGCCAACACGGGCCTTCTCCACTATGCGACGCAATTTCGTACCCACCGGTTGCCCGCTTCTGTGAACGGCCGGTGTTGCCTCACGCCGCGCTGACATGTGTAGCCTCCTTTCCTCCAGCGGCATTACCCGCCTTAAACAAGATGGTTCATTTGATCAGCAGACACTCGCGAGGATCGAGGCAACGCTTGCTTGCCTGTTCATGAATAACGCTGATTAAATTGTTGCCAGTATTAAATTGAAAGTCATCACACAAACCGTTTTTAATCCATACCTGCACACATGCTGCCCGCTGCATGCATCTATTGACATACAGTGATGACTTTGACATTCTGACTTTAAAATAGCATGTAAATTCGTTCATTTATTGTACGCCTCATGCAGATGGAACAAAAGAAAGTCAGCGTCGTTACTGTGGTCAAAGACGGTGGGGATTGTATCGAAAAAACGATTCAGTCCGTGGTGTCACAAACGTATCGCCATATCGAATATATCGTTATTGACGGGCATTCACGCGACGACACAAGAACAAAAATCCTTCACTATAAAAATGATATCGATACATTTGTGAGTAGCCCCGACCGTGGAATTTATGATGCAATGAACAACGGATTGAAGTTGGCCAGCGGGGAATACATCATATTCTTAAATTGTGGAGATGTTTTTTATAGTTCTCAAACTATTGATTCGATATTCGGACGCAATGGTCATAACCGATCTGCCGATATTATCTATGGCGGCATTGCGCTGACGGACCGCTTTGGAAAAATTGTAAAACATGTCAGCGCGTTGCCGATGACAATGGAGAATCTGATCAAATATGGGTCCCGGACGGTTTGCCATCAGGCTATCTTTATCCGGAAATCAATCACCATCCCCTTTGATTTGCGATACACGCTTTTGGCTGATCTGAATTTGTATTTCGATTTGCTCAAAAAACGTTGCACCACGTTGAAAACCGATCAATTCATTGTGTGCTACAAGACAGGCGGTGCTTCAAGCAAATTCTTTATCATTGGTAATTTGGAAAGGATCTGGATCGTATTCCGCCAGTTTGGTTTCAAAAAACTGATATTCAATATGGTCTATTTCGCTATGCCCATACTGTATCGGCTATATTCAAAATTGAATCTACACCGGTTTCCAAGAATCTGACCCCAAAAGCGGTCGTTTTACGCGGCACTAGCCAACAATGTCTTGGTGAATGATGACAGAATTCCAACCCGACGTGATTTTTTGTACGCCAAATTTGTGGCGCCGATCAGGTGAGTGGAAATCCGCGCCATTGTTTAAAGATAATTATACTTTCGATTTCAACAACTTAATGACATTTTCGTTCATCTAACGGAAGATCCCCATTCCTGGCAGGATTTTTGCCACATGATTTTGCGTATCGATATCAGCCGGCAAGAACGGTCACCACGCAATCGGCCCAGATTGCCGGAAAACCCAGTCACCCCTGTCGGTTAAATGAGGTAACTGCATGAAGATAAAATGCCTTGGCTGCGATAAAGTCCTGGTCATCCCGGATAATCGCCTGCCTCGGGACAAAGCCATCGCCTTTCCCTGCCCGACCTGTTCGAAAGTGATCCGGATCGACCTCCGAACCTCCGCGGCCGGGCAAAAACCCACCCTACAGACACAAACGGAAAAAGTCTACCCGACAGGCGAAGCGCTCAAAGCACAGATCCTCAAAACGGTGGACGAACTGCCCCCCATGCCCCAAACCGTCATCAAGGCCAGGGAGATCATGGAGGATCCCAAGGCGGGCTTCCAAGAACTGTCAGCGCTGTTCGAAGCGGACCAGGCCATCGCGGCCAAGATTCTCAAACTGGCCAATTCATCCTACTATGGCATCAAAGGCGGCGTATCCTCCATCCAAAAAGCCTCGGTGGTGCTGGGTCAGAAAACGCTGCGCGAACTGGTTACCCTCGGCGGCGTATCCGGCCTGATCGGCAATCAACTGGTAGGCTATGGCCTGGATGCCGGTGATTTGTGGATGCACAGCCTGGCGGTGGCTTTCGGAGCACGGTTCATCGCTGAAAAAATCGATGCGAGCCTGGCAAGCGATGCTTTTACATCAGGTCTGCTGCACGATTGCGGCAAACTCATCCTGGATAGCTACATTGCCGAGCGCTGGCAGCAATTTGAAGACGCCATGGCCGACGGCGAGACATCCTTTTTGGATGCGGAACGTAAGGTGCTGGCACTTGATCACCCTGAAATCGCCTCGGATGTATGCAAAGCCTGGCAAATTCCCAAGTCGATCAGCCGCGCCATCCGGCACCACCACCATCCATCCCGGTCCCAGAAAAGCAAGCTGGCCTATATTGTTCATGCCGCCGATGCCATCGCGTTGATGTCCGGCATCGGCATCGGCATCGACGGCACCCGGTATCAGATGGAGGAAGGCACCATGACCATCCTGGCGCTAAACGACGAGGATATGGGCGCAGTCATGGGCCACATGCTCAGCGCCGCCAAAAAGATTGTCGAAGAGTAGGACAAGCGTTCGGTTCGATCCCAAAAAAGATTAACCCATGTTTGATCAAGGATATATCCCATGGTGGACTTCACAGACCAGGATCTATTGGACGAGATCCGTTTCGATATCAAAGTCAAGGATCGCCTCAAGGCCGAACTGGTGCTTTCGGCTCTTAAATTCGTGAAGCGCGATACGCAGAAAAAAGCCCTGTTCGAAATTAGCCGGGCGGACGCGGAATTTTCAATCCCGCTGCTGGCCGGACTCTTCATTAATTCGCCCGATATTGCGCAAAAGTTCCCCCAACTCAAAGAGACCATGTACTCCAAAATTCTAAGCTGCCCCGATGTGCTTGCGGATCTGCTGCTCAAGGAGGCCAATCCCGACGCCAGGGCTTATCTGGCCGGCGTGGCCGGGCAGATCCAATTGAAGCAGGCGGCGCCCGCGCTCATGGATATGCTCGGCAGCGAAAGCGATCCGGGCATCATCGGGCCGGCCGTGGTCGCTCTGGGCTTGATCGCCGATCCGCGGGCGGCCGACCCGGTGGCTGCGCTTCTCGATCACCCCGACCAGAACCTGGCCCTTGCGGCGGCCGAAGCCCTGGGTGAAATCGGTACCGCCGAAGCCGTTCAAAAAATGGCCGGCCATATGGGTGAAAACCCCGAGCTGGACCAGCGGATGATCGACATTCTTTCTAAGCTGCAAACCCCCGAAGCCGTTGAGGTTCTCAACCAGACCCTGGACTCGGCGCATGCGCATGTCCGAAACGCCGGCAAACAGAAACTCGGTGCCATTGGCGTGATGAGCGTGCGCGTATTGATAAAAAATATCGAGCACTCAGACCCCGACCTGGTGATTCACTCTCTGAATGTCCTTGGCGATATCGGCGATGCCGCGGCGGTCAGCGCCATCCGCAACCTGCTGCACGGCCAGCCGGAAAACGCCAATGTACGCTTTGCCGCCTACGAAGCGCTGGGAAGGCTGCCCTTGGAAAAAGGCGCCTTTGCGCTGGCCGCCGGGCTGGAAGATCCGGTCAACAATGTGCGGGTCGCCGCTGCCAGGGCCATCGACCGTAACTTCAGCCCCTTGCTGGCAGGCGGCGTGCGCAACATGATCCTTTCCGGTGACGGCGCCGCTGCTC
>JABDRH010000316.1 GCA_013041835.1 Desulfatitalea sp.
AAGCAGCGCAGGCAATGGAAGCCAAGAGCAAGGCGCTGATGACGTGCATCAGGCCCAATCCCATCCACGCAACAGATAAAAAATCGATATAAGGAGAAAAAATGGCCTCGCTCACCGTATTGCTAAACGAGGTGGCTGCCATCCGCGAAATGATGCAGATGCCCGTTCCCAACCCCACCGGCGCCGCCCTGTTGGCTGAGACAGCAGGTGCGGACGGCATCAGCCTTTACCTGCGCGAGGACCATCACCCGGTCACGCCGAGGGAGGTGCAGTTGTTGCGACACACCTATCACGGCAAACTCGTGCTCCATATCCCCGCGAATTCGGAAATGGTCAGCCTGGCGCTGGAGATCAAACCCCAGCGGGTCGTGATCATGCCCAATCTGAAAGAGGATCGTGACGACGAACCTGGACTGGACATGGTGGTGGGGCATAAAATCGTCATCGAAACCGTGGACACCCTTCAATCCCATGGTATCAGTGTCGGCATCTGCGTTGTACCGGAGCCAGAGCAAGTCAAAGGCGTGCACCAATCCCGGGCCAACTGGGTTCAATTTCACGCCGGCAAAATGGCGGCCGCCGCAACTGCCACCGCGCAGGCCAAGGCTTTCAACCGGATGATGGACGCGGTCAAAATGGCCCATCGCTTGCGCCTGCACATTGCGGTAGGCCACGGCTTGGACTATCAATTGATCAAGCTGTTCAAAGGTCTGGAGGAGGTGGATGAATTCAGCGTCGGCCGTTGTATTGTGGCACGCGCCGTATCAACCGGCATGGATCGGGCCGTCCGCGACATGGTGGCGCTGGTTCGCGGCTTGTAACTGCATTCGGGCGCAGGAAAGTGGGGTGACATCAAACAGCACGGGAGACCCGTCATGCACATTGTTTCGGCCGCCGAAATGCAGGCCATGGATCAAAAAACGATTGAAACCTATGGTATTCCGGGCCGGGTGCTGATGGAAAATGCCGGTCGCGGGGCCACGCGCACGTTTCTGAAACGTATTTACACAGCCGGCGCCGGTAAGGTGGGTGTTATCGCCGGGCGCGGCAACAACGGCGGCGATGGGTTTGTCATCGCCCGTTACCTGGCCCAAAGGGGCATTGACACCGAGGTCTACCTGCTGTCCGCCCGGGACAAGGTGAAAGGGGACGCTGCTGCCAACCTCGACTTGCTGCCGTCGATCCATGTGCCCATCGTTGAAATTCCCGATCAGGCCGCCTTTGCCGCCAGGCAGCCGGCCATGCAGCAGCCGGCGTACTGGGTCGATGCGATCTTCGGCACCGGTTTAAATGCGGCGGTGAAGGGCTATTTCAAAACGGTCATCGACTTGATCAACGACGCGATGCGACCGGTGCTGGCCGTCGATATTCCCTCGGGACTGCAGGCCGACACCGGACAGCCATGCGGCGCATGCATACGCGCCCGGGCCACGGCCACCTTCGGTGCAGCAAAAATTGGCCATGTCACCTATCCCGGCGCCCATTGGTGCGGCACGGTGGATGTCATTGACATCGGCATTCCATCGACCGTCGTACAGGAAGTAAATCCATGCCGCACGCTGATCACCGGATCACAAGTGCGGACAATGCTGCCGGCAAGAGCGGCCGACAGCCACAAAGGCCGTAGTGGTCACATCCTGGTGGTGGCCGGCTCGACCGGCAAAACCGGCGCGGCGGCCATGGCGGCCATGGCCGCCCTACGCGCAGGCGCCGGACTCGTAACCCTGGCCGTACCGAAGACGCTGAATCCGAGCCTGTCGTCGCAGACCATCGAAGCCATGACCCTGCCCATGCCAGACGATGGACACGGTCACTTTGCGCCTTCGGCCTTTGACCCGATCCGCCAGGCCTTGGCGGACAAGCAGTGCCTGGCAATCGGCCCCGGCATGGGGACGTCCTGCGCAGCCGCCGATCTGACCCGGCGCCTGATCGAAGCATGCCCCCTGCCGATGGTCATCGATGCCGACGGTTTGAATCACCTTGTCGGCCACCTGGATCTGCTCACCAAACGCCGATCGCCCGTCATCCTGACGCCCCATCCGGGAGAGATGGCCCGCCTGGCCGGCTGCACCGTGCAGGCGGTTCAAAAGGACCGCATTGCGGCAGTGCGCCGCATGGCGGTTCATTTCGGTGCTTGCGTGATCCTTAAAGGCGCCCGCACGGTGATCGGTGATCCCAAGGGCAGAATCTGGATCAATCCCACCGGCAACGCCGGCATGGCTTCCGGCGGCATGGGCGATGTGCTCACCGGGGCGGTGGCCGGCTTTCTGGCCCAGGGGTGCACGGATGCAACAGCGGCGATCTGTGCGGTCTACCTACACGGCCTGGCGGCCGACCTGCTGGCGGAAAAAGCGCCATACGGCTATCTGGCCACCGAGGTAATGGACGCCCTTCCCCAGGCGATTCAAACGGTCCTTGATGACCCACCGCCGGCCATCGTGAACGGGCCATTGCTTTAAACGAGTCAAGGATACTCAGCAACCCATCAACCACTTAACGGACCAGCGCATCGACACATGCACGAGATCATCACGACATCTGCCGAACAAACACGCACCCTGGGTCGCTGCCTCGGGCAATGCATCACCTCCGCAACGGTCAT
>JABDRH010000321.1 GCA_013041835.1 Desulfatitalea sp.
GACCCTGGGCCAGGGCACCACGGTTTCCATCTACCTGCCGTGCGCCCAGCCGGTGGAAGAAGTGGATGAGAAAATCCCGGCCTATGCCGCCCCGGGCGCGGGCACGGCCCTTATCGTGGAGGACGAGCACCTGGTCATGGAGGTCAACCGCGCGATTGTGGAAAAACTCGGATACCGCGTGCTTGAAGCCAAGTCGGGCCGCGAGGCGCTGCGCATCGTGGAGACCTATGAAGGCACCATCGACTTCGTGCTGCTGGATGTCATTCTGCCCGACATGAGCGGAAATCAGATCTACCCCAAGATGAAACAGACCCTGCCCGACCTCAAGGTGATCGTATGCAGCGGTTTCTCCCTGGACGGCCCGGCCCGGGAAATCCTGGACGCCGGGGCCGAAAGCTTTCTGCCCAAACCGTTTACCGTGGCCGCCTTGTCCAATGCTTTGGAGGGGATATTCAGCCACAAGGCCACTGACTATCCTGCCAATGGTTAGAAGTCTTGCTTAGATTACCTGTTGAGTAATGTCGGTTGCCCAGGCGACGGCATGCACCGAAGCGTTGGCGACCAGACGACTATCAATATTCAACTCTTGACATAGAGTTGAAATCGCGGAAATGTCGGCCGACTCGACACTCATGGCCAACTGAAGGTACTTGGCAAATGTCGACGATGGCTCCAGGTATCCTGCCGTCACCTCGCCTGGCAACGGCAGCTCCGAGAGGATCAATTGCATCGGCGTATCCAGCATCACCTCGATGAGGCTCAGAAGCCCGAAAAGAAACAGTGTCTCCGCATTGGCTTTGGAAATCTGACCGCCCACGGCCAATTCCTCCAGAAAACGTCCTCGCCCGAGGGCCAAGGTATAAAGTTCAGGGGTCTTGTTTTCGGGCATGAGATCCGAGAGGACCACCATGCGAAGCCAATATTTCATCCGTCGCATCCCCATCAACATCACCGCATGGCGGACCGAGGTGATTTTCATCGAAAATCCAAAGGCTGCCGTGTTGAGCAAACGCAGCAGCCGGTAGGTCAGACTAGGGTCGCCATTGATCACCTCGATGGCCTTGTCGGTGGAAACGGTGGGATCTTCGACAAGCTGTAAAATTCGGAACTTGCTCAGATGGGTCGATTTTAGCTTGCGGCCGCTGAGATTCTCCGGCCGGGCAAAATAGTAGCCCTGGTAAAGATCGAAGCCAAGGGCCTTCAGGTGGTCCAGCACCTCCCGGTTGTCCACTTTTTCAGCGATTTTAAGACCCCTGAAATCCGCCAACTCATTTATTACCTGATCAATTTCGGAGAATGTCATTCCCAGTATGTCAACTTTGACGATGTCGGCCAGATCAATGAACTCGCGGATGCTGTCGCCGCCCCTATAGTCATCGATGGCAAACAAGTAGCCCTCCTGCTTGAGTCCGATGATCTTTTCGACAATCTGTGGCGTGGGTTGAATCGTTTCAAGGACCTCAATGACGGTGATCGTAGGTGGCAGCCCTCGCGGCAGACCCTGAAGAATGAGGTTCTCTGTGAAATTGATGCACAGCTTCTTATTCAGGTCGGTATCTTCCTGGGCTTTGATAAAGCCGCTTGTGGCCACGCAGATGGTGGCCAGATCCTCGCTCTTGATTTCAGCCGTCTTGCTGTCCGGTCCGTTGCGAAACAGCAGTTCATAGCCCCACACCTTGCCGCTGTTATCGAAAATGGGCTGTCTGGCAAAAAAGAAGTGGTCGAAGGTGTCCGAAGCGTTGATTGGATCCATCATAATATGTCTCCTTGCGCAAAGTGAGCACCTTAAGGGAATCAACGTCAGAGTGTGTCCGGCGGCTTTTGGCCTTGCTGAATGCCTGCGCGCGAGCATATTGACTTCAGGGTGCAGGAAAACTATCGGCCATTGAATGCATTTCTTTAGGCGAATTCTGTCAAAGAATATACCCTCTTGCTTGTCTTTTTTTGCCGGAGCCCTTAGGGTTCGCGCATGAGCAAAGACACCATTTATGCGTGAACCCTAAAGGCCGATGGACCATTCATGATCTTTTCAAGTAGTAGCCCAGAATCGCATCCAGATAGTCATCCGCTGATGGCAGGCCGATGCCGTCGGCCTCCAGCAGGCGACGGCTGATGGTGTTGCCAAAAGTCTGACGCTCTTTAAAATACGCCAGGAAGAACGGCAAAGCCTTAACGGCGCGAGCGTGGCGCGGTGGCAACAGGGGGCGGGCAACGCGCAGCAGCCATTGCAGCAATGGCACGGGCAGTTGAACCAGTGGCGGCAGGCGACGGCCGTGTTGGCGAAACAGGCGCCGGACGCGGACGATCAGGGCATCGACCCGAACGGCATCCCGGGGACCGGCGCACACATGTAAAATGGACGGAGCATGGTCTTCGGCGTGGCTGGACCAGTCCAACGCGGCGGCCACGTAGTCGGAAGGGATAATGTCCAGCCGTTGTCCGTTGACACGCGGGATCATGCCTAAGGTACGGGCGCCGGAGAGAAATTCGCACAAATGGTAAAACACCTGAAAGGCGACGGTCTTGCCTGTTCTGGCGTCGCCGACCACCATGCTGGGACGGTGAACGGTGATGGGTTGCCCGGCGTCGATCGCCATGCGAATGCGTTGCTCGGCTTCCGCTTTTGCGGCTTCATAACTGTTGTGAAACCTTCGGGTGGGCGTCATCCAGGTTTCAGGCATTTCGCCGGGGGTATGGCCGGCCACGCCCACGGTGCTGACAAACTCCATTTTACGTACGCCCGGGCATGCCGCCAAAAAAGTCAGCATGTTTTCGGTCATGGCCAGAGTCTGGCGACGGGCCTCG
>JABDRH010000323.1 GCA_013041835.1 Desulfatitalea sp.
GTTCCACCCTGGGGACTTTATTCTCCTGCCGCTGTGGTCCATGACTTTCTCTACCATACCGGCAAGGTCTCTCGAAAAGAGGCTGACGATATCTTTCTCGAGCTGATGGCAAGGCTCGCCGTGCCGCTGTGGAAGCGCTACGTCATTTATTGGGCGGTTCGTCTGTTCGGGTGGTTTGCTTGGAACGCTCACGCCAAGGGACGGATCATCCATGCTTGAGACCCGCGATCGCAAGACCGATGAGCGCTACCGCAACCGCTGGTATGGTAAGTACCGGGCCTTTGCGCGCGACAATAACGATCCTGAAAGGCTGGGCCGGGTGCGATTGGAAATCCCTGCCGTGCTGGGCACCGGGCGTGAGAACTGGTCCGAGTGGGCCGCGCCCTGTTTCCCTTACGGCGGAAACGACGATATCGGCATGTTCCTGGTACCCGAAGAAGGCGCCTCGGTCTGGGCCGAGTTCGAAGGTGGCATTGTTCAGTATCCCATCTGGACCGGCGTGTGGTTGGCCAAGAGCAACCCTGGCGAACAGCCCGAAGAATCCAAGCGGACTTGCACCAATCCCTTTTGTTCGGACTGCGAGGATAAGTGTGAGCACCAGGCCAACCGTCACGATGACCTGGAACATCAAAAATACCACGGCCATCCAGACTACTACTGCCCGCGCCTCAAGGTGCTGCTCAAAACCGAAACCGGCCACACCATCCTGGCCGACGACCGCGACGGCGACGAACTGTTGCGAATCATCGACCGCGCCGGCCAGATTATGACCATGGAGGGCAGGGTCAAGCCCCAGATGCAGGCGGACAACGCCCTGCGCCGAGGTGTAAAGGACGCCGAAAAAGGCGATCAGCTCGACATCGCCTCACAGATCGTCGGAGCCAAAGCCCGCATCCAGATGACCGATTTGTGTCGCCAGCAGATTATCCTGGAAGCTTGGCAGGATAAGGAAAAGGTTCACATCCTCTCCTGTGACAAATCCCGCGGCCGCTGGCAAAAGATCCTCATCGACACCACCAAGGGGAAAGAAAAAATCCACATCTGGGGCCTCAACGGCACCCAGGAAATACTGGTGGATTCCACCGCCGGCGCCGAAAAGATTCAGTTGACCGACAAGGCCGGCCAGATCGTGGTGATGGATGCGGCCGGTGGCAAGGAGAAAATCAAGGCCACGGACAAGGCCGGAAGCGTTCTTTTAATGGACGGTGTCATGGGCAATATCATCATCCGCAGCGTTAACAAAGTCTTGATCAACCCGTAAGGAAAGAAGATTGATCCCCAAAGTCTCCATCATCATGACAGCCAACAACCGCGAACGCTATATCGGCAAGGCCATCGAAAGCATTCTTGCCCAGACCTATACGGACTTCGATCTGTTGATCTGGGACGACGGATCCACCGACAATACCTTCGCGATTGCATGCGAGTACGCCAAAAAGGACAACCGGATTCGCCTCGCCGCCTATGATCACCGCGGACCTATAAGAGCTCTGGGAGAGGCCATTGCGGAGAGTTTCGGTCCTCTCATCGGTTGGTTTGAGGATGGTCCCCCTGAGTCAGCAACCCTTGAAAAGGCGCTCGCCAAATTGGAAAGCGACCCGGCTGTTGGTGTTGTCTTTACCCGCAACGGGAACCATTCCATCGATGCCTGGAACTCATTCAGTCGAAAGCCGAAATCAAAAGACCGGCTGCTGCGCGGCCTTATGGCATTTCCCTTTTTCCTGATGCGTCGTGATTTTTATGATCAGGGGAGTGCAACAATTCAAAGGAGCAAGCAGTGACCAGATCAAATGCAGACAGCCAATGCAAGGTGCAGGACAAACGTTTTTTGTCCGAAACCTTCGATACCTGGCGGGCGGAGTTTCGGCGGATCCTTGAAGATCATCGCCGTGAAATCCAGAATCGGCTGGAGAAAATTGAGCGCGAGATTGAAAAGAAATCTGACAAGGAGAATGTGGACCTATTGGCAAGAAGTATTCGAGAAGAACTGCGCAGGCATACTGATGACATCAAGAACCTGTATGTTGGCCTCAACGAAAAGATGGGTGTCGATACCATGTGGAAGGTGATCGGCCTGGTGCTGACCTTGGGCAGTGCCTTTGGGGGCATCGTCGGTTTTACGATTCATCTGCTTATAGGAAAGTAAGCATGGCAAGACCGCAAGCCAGGTTGGGCGACATATCGAGTCACGGCGGCGTGATCATCACCGCTGCCTTGCACACCATCATCAACGGAAAACCTGCGGCACGCCTGGGCGATCTGCATGCCTGCCCGATCCCGGGACACGGGATCACACCCATTGTGACCGGCAGCCTGGACACCACCACGGAAGGCCTGCCGGATGCGCGCATCGGTGATATGACCGCTTGCGGCGCCCTGATCGTTACCGGGAGTATGGACACAAATGACAATTGAATCCATACAATACTGGGATGTTTTCCCCAAGCTCGTAAGGGTATCGATATCCGGCTTTGCCCAGTACATCCCACTATCTATTCGTGGCGAAATCGCTACTCCTGTTTTTGAATCTTCCAATCCGGATATCGCCGTTGTGGATGAAGCCGGTAACGTGATGTGCGGCTTCCAAACTGGGGCCGCCATGATTATGGTCTGGGACTCACCGGATCGTGGTTCGCTCCGTCACGTTCAGGTCGAAGTATATGGAAATCTGGCCAGTCCGTCCGAACCGCCCGAGGAACCGGAGGTGCCGTATTGACCTCCCTCAACCCACATTGGCAGGTCCAACCCCAGTCCATCCGGATATCTTCAAGCCAAGTTGAGCAACAGATTCCGCTTTCCTTGCGCGGCGATGTGGATGCCCCGGTTTATGCTTCAAGCAACCCGGAGATTGTCCAGATCGATGAGAACGGAGTGGTTCGATGCGGCACAGTCACCGGCAATGCCATGGTGATGGTATGGCGATCACCTTTGCTGGATAGTGTCCGTCACGTTATGGTTGAGGTGCGCGATCCTTCCTGGTTTGCTGATCATCCGGATTTTGCAGCCGGTGAAGGGTTTGATCTGTCCGGTATAGTGATAAATGCGGTCAACACGGCCGGTGTGCCAGGCGCATTGGTCTTGTTCAGGCGATCCGAAACCGGGCCGGTGATTGGCCAGACATACTCCGATGGCTCCGGACAATTTGCCATTACGTTGGCGCAAGGTTCCTATTTTGTCGAAGCATCGGCCCCTGGCTATATCAACTGGCACAGCTGGGTGAACGTAGACTTGAGTTCATCGAATGAGGTGCAGATCGTTTTATCACCGGAGTTGACCGGCCAATTTGCCCGCGTCGTTCTTCAATGGGGCCTGAATCCTCGGGATTTGGATTCGCATCTGACCGGTCCGACGCCCTCCGGCGGAGTGTTCCATGTGTTTTATTCCCACAAGATCGAAAACGAAGCCGCGGAATTGGATGTGGACGATACCAGTTCTTACGGTCCTGAAACCATCACCATCTTTCAGCTGATCCCGGGAACGTATCGTTACTGCGTCCATGATTATACCAACCGCAATGCCAATCCCAGCTATGGCCTGGCGCAATCCGGCGCTAATGTAAAGGTGTTCTTGAATGACAACCAGGAGCTTACGTTCAATGTGCCCAACGAGGCTGGTACGGTCTGGACTGTTTTTGAAATCGACGGCGCAACGGGCACATTGATTCCCGTCAATGCCATGAGTCATGTCTCTGCCCCCAACAATGTCGGTCTGTAAGGAGGATTTGTATTATGTCCACCGATGAACTTCAGGCGACATTCGAGCAGACCGACTCCGGCGAGCACAACTATATTCTACGGGAAATCTGCGAACAACTGGCGGGTATACGCGCCATTCTTTCGGCCGGGCATGAAGCCTCCGAAGCCATGCGCGCACAGGCTCAGGTGGTGTTGGAAGCCCATCAGCAAAGCGCCCAGGAGTATATTCAGCAGGTTGATCAGCCCGAACCACCCGACTTTTTCCCCTTTATTTCCATACCCGAAGGCACAACGGTTCGCGACCTGCCGGAAGGTGGACGCCTTTTCACTCTGGCCGACGGCGTGCTTGTACGTGCGAATGCCGACAGCAGCATTGTCTCTATCGGTCTGGATGCGTCAGTTGTGGTATTGGAACCGGCCCGTGGTGGTGTCGTGACGCTGTCCGATGGCCGAGAGCTGACCCTCCATCCCTCGATGCTGATCGCCACTCACGAGGCAGCGGGGATTGAGGGACTGCCGGTGGATATAGATCCGGTGCTTGTTGCCGAGGGCCGATATCGCATTGACCTTCCAGACAGCCTTCGTCTGGACCTGAATCACAAGGCGCGCATGGTAACAGTCAGTAACCCGGACGGGACAATCGATATCCTCGGAATAAGCCGGATTGAGGGCGTGGGTGAAAAGGTCACCGTCCGGTTGCTCGCAGGAGGTTCCAAAGGATTCACCTGCAGCGAAAGCGGACATGGAGGGTTGATTCAATCAGACGGAACAATTCATTTGTCACTGAAGGGTGGGCAGGATTTGGTCATTCATTTTTCTGATACTACAGAGCAGGACGCTGACGGTACGGGTTACAACGATGAGCCTTGCGCTTTTGTATGTGAAAGACGTGATTCATGAATTTCGATTTTTTAGGCAAAGGCTTGAAATATCCATTTCGGTTCCAGTCGATTTCTGGCGGCGCGGAGGTATCCGCTGCCACGACGCGGGAACACGAGCACATTAGGGAAAGCATCCTGCAGATACTCGGAACGCGGCCGGGCGAGCGATTGATGAATCCGGAATTCGGCTCCAGGTTGCATGATTTGGTGTTTGAGCAGAACGATGAGGTTCTCAAAGGGTTAGTCCAGCATTACGTGATCGATGCTATTAAAAAATGGGAAAAACGGGTTGTCATCACTCGTATCACCTTCGATGATTCGCCTCAGAACATCGACCGCAATCTGTTACAGGTTCGCATTTCCTACATGATTATCCAAAGCCAAGTAGAAGGGAGCTTGGTGTACCCTTTTTGCAGGGATTTGGGGGGAATGTCTCGCTGAATGCCGGGTTTTAGTCGTCCTTTGCTTGTTTCAAATTTGCTTGATTTATAAGACGTCTCTAATTAAGATTCGCCCGAAGCTTCAAAAAAATCAGAGGAAACTGTATGGAAAAACTAAGACTCGATATGTTGACGCTACCGGGGCATTTAGATGATCAGGCAACTTGGAACATGATCGTTCGGTACCACTTCATTTATTCAATTGCGGGATTAATACTTGGCTTCATGGCAATTTTTTTTGGAATTGTTTTGTTTCTTATGGGCATCTCAGGATCTACAACATGGGTTGCTGAAATGATCGGAGCTAAAAGCAAGATCACGGATGCTGCCCCAGGTGTAATTCTATTTATTGTCGGACTATTAATAGTATATATAACCAGATTTTCAGCGAAAGTTCGTAAGCTGATCAATAGTCAAAAGGTAAGGTAGAAGAATTTTTCAGGAAGTAAACCACACAGTTTTTGACAACCCGATATCCATCCGAAGTCATTTTTTGACATCGGCCCCGATTATTGCCCTTGGAAATAACTATGTAAAGAACCAACAATCTCTAACGAGTAGATTCGTTCTCTTACATGAGTATTTACATTTCGAAGATTATATTTACTGGCCATTTCTGGCAATGAAATATTTTTGGAAGCAGTTCATTGCGGCACATATCGTATACGCACATAAACAACGTAAAACCATCAATATAACAAGTCCCTATTTAAAATGGGATAAGGAAGGGTTTCCTTTTCATACTAATATTGAAATACTTAATCAAAAGGAAATTAGGATTTCTCATGAACTTGGATCAGATATTCTGATTGAAGCAGCCGCACTTTTAAATTATTTAAACAAACCAGAAAACGAACTTAATAGATATGGGTGCGGCTCTTTTGCGGCGCGCCAGAATTAGGGTTGAAGTAATCCATATTGCCATATTATCTACCGGATAATACTACTTTATTACTTTCAGATGGTCACGATTGGACTGG
>JABDRH010000328.1 GCA_013041835.1 Desulfatitalea sp.
GAGCAGATGGGCGTCAAGTTGGAAACCGGTCAATGGGTAGGCCGTGACTTCACCGTACCCGAGCTGCTGACCCAAGGCTATCAGGCCGTGTTTCTGGCCGTGGGCGGTTGGGACAGCCGGTTGGCGAGAACTAGCGGCCAGGGCGATATCAGTCCGGCGCCAGGCTGTCGTCTGCTGATCGACCTGGCCAAAGCCGGCAGCAACGGATACCCGGAAGTGAAACTGAACGGCCACGTGATCATCGTGGGAAACCCCAACCTGTCACCCCAGTTGATCACGCGCTGCAAAGCGGCTGGTGCGGAACGAATCACGTTGCTGGTAAACGATGCCGCCATGAGAACAATCGATGTCAAGCAGGTGGACACGCGAATAAATGTCGGTATCAGCCGGCTTTTCGGTGAAGAAAACTGCTTGACCGGAGTGGAACTGGTGGACCTTACAGCGCAAACAACGGAGCGTATGGATGCGAATCATCTGCTATTTGCCGCCGGTCGCATCCCCGAACTGGTGTTTGCACCGCTTCAAACGCCGAGCACGGTGGCTGAGAATCCATCGGCCGCGGCCACTACCGGGTGGCAGGCCATTGCCCCGTACAAACAGCCGGCCTATCATACCGAGACCGGCCTGATGGCCAATGGCGATACGTTGACCGATTTCTCCGCAGCCATCAAAGCCATTGCCGCCGGCCGGCGCGCCGCCGTCTCGGTGCATAAACTGTTGTATGACATCTCCCTGGACCTGCCGGATAATGTCGTTACACCCGATACAACGGTCCAGAACGTGGATCATGTCGAACGGGTACCGGTGCGACTCAGGCAAATCATGCCCTTGGCCGGCGACCAAGAGACGGCGATGGGGCAAGAGCTGGAAAAGGGGTTTACCCGGGATGTGGCCCATGCCGAGGCGAAACGTTGCCTGCGTTGTGGTTTAATCTGTTACCAGCGCGACATCAAGGCCCAAGTCTCACTCCAAAAAGCTCCTTCGAAGAATCAGTTGGCGGTATAAGATGGCGGTCGAACAGGGTATTGTAACAAAGCTGGGCATTCGCGGCGCTCACACCGCCTGGGTCAAAACGACCCGATCGAACGCCTGTGAATCATGCGCCTCGCGTAAGAGCTGCCACGCCGGCCCAGGCGATGAACAGGAGGTAGAGGCTATCAATGTGGCAAACGCCGATGTCGGCGATCATATCCAATTGTCCATCAATACCAGTTCGGTCTTCAGCGCGCTGTTTCTGATCTATATCTTTCCCATTCTGGCAATGCTCGGGGGGGGGATCGCCGGGAATTGGCTCGCCCGGACCCAAACCTTGAATCCGTCAATTGCTGCTGCCGCCGCGGCGCTGCTCTGTTTTGCCGCGGCCATGTTCGTGGTGCGTGCGGTGGGACAGCACTTGGGCGGAAAAGCATCTTATCAGCCCAAAATCATTCGCATATTGAGGTCGGGCGGTCTCGGCAAGGCAGCCAAAATGCAAAAGGCCGATGGCGGCGCATAATCACAATTCGCATCAAGCGGGAAATTCGATAAATGGTCGAAAAGGTCTTCATTACCAGTAATAATAAGGCTACCTTTGTATGCCCGCAATGCGGGAACGTCACCACCGCCAATGTGGCCAAGTACGCCGCCATCGACAAGAAAATCACCGTCAAATGCCGCTGCAATTGCGGCCACCGCTTTGACGTGTCCCTGGAAAAACGCCGGCAGTATCGAAAAGCCACCGACCTGCCGGGCACGTTTTACTATCGACAGGACACTGGGGACATGGACAAGGGCATCATGCGGGTTGTGGACGTATCCACCACCGGACTAAAGCTCAAGCTCAATGTGCAACCTCGGTTTTCCATCGGTGAAATGTTGGACGTGGAATTTCATCTTGACGACAAACGCCACACTCTGCTGAAAAAACGCGTCGTGGTGCGCAATATCTATAAGAATTTAGTGGGCACTGCATTTGCGCCCAATGAGGGGGATGACCCCAATCTCGGCTTCTACTTAATGTCCTGACAGCCTGGTCGCTAACTACGGACAGCCCCGTGCCTTTCGTTTCATGCGACACGAGACGGACATGCCTGCCCGAACTTGTACCGAC
>JABDRH010000181.1 GCA_013041835.1 Desulfatitalea sp.
GCGCAGGCCGCCGAATTGTCTCAAGGCATGAATGCGTTCATTGCTGCCCTTGGGATAGGGGGGATAGCTTTTGACGATATGGTCCAGGGCAACTTTCATTTGCTGCACGTTCTTGGACACGGCATCCATGGTATCGTCCACTTCCCGGATCTGGGTGACCATGGTGTGGGCCTGAGCATTGACACCTTCTATTTTGTTGTAGAGGATACGCTCTGACGAGGGGGCAACATCCGCCGTCTTGCCAAGACCGCCGTCGTTTGAAACGCCGCCCTTTTGATTGGTCGATGGATGGGATTGCTCGGATATCTTCTGGGGGTGAAGCGGGGCAGTGCTGGCAATAACCGTATTCGTGTCTGATATATTCATGTACACCTCACACGAGGGCGGGCAGAGGGGCGAACCCCTCTGCCGTTGAAAAGACGCAAGTCGTTAAGAAGACATAACCGGCAACAGATCGACTAGAACAGACGCAGCACGGACTGAGCGGACTGAGAGGCCAGGCTCAACGATGTGGTACCCAGGGACTGACGCGTTTGGAGCATCAGCATGTTGGCGCCCTCTTCGTTCATATCCGCATTGGTCAATTCAGCTGCACCGTCTTCCAAGGTGTTGATCATGCCCTTGGTGAAGTCCTGCCGGATGGTGATGGTACTCAGGTTGGTGGACAGTTTCTGAGATTCGGACCGCAGTGTGGTACGGGCGTTGTCCAGCGCCGTGATGGACGAGTTGATAATCTCTTTATCTGGCGCGCCGGCGGAAGAGCTGGATACCCAGGCACTGGCAGCGACGGTGTTCAGGCTCAGGCCGTTGGTCACATCGGTGCTGGCGTCGAAACCGCTCATGGTCAATGAGGAGGCCCCGGTTTCATCAAACTTCACCTCGTGGGTGACTGCGGTGCCGTCCAGCAGGTTGACGCCTTTGTAGCCGGAGTCGGCCGCCAGGGTGTCGACCTGGGCCATCACTTCGTTGAACTGGGACTCCAGGGTGTTGATTTCAGCCGTGGTGGAGGCCGACAGAGCGCTTTGGGCCAGAGATTTGGCTGAAGCGATCAAGGAGGTGATCGATTCCACGCCTTCGTTGGCCGCACTCACCAACTGAATGGACTCAGCCATTTCATCCTTACGTGAAGCCAAGTCTTCTGCTCTTTGACGGTGGCCCAGGGCCGTGAAGTAGTTGACCGGGTCATCTACGGCGTTTTGAACGCGAAGGCCAGTGGCCAGACGTTTCTGAGTTCTTTCTAATAGATTTGAGGTGTTCTGAAGGCTGAACAGGTTCTTGCGCATGCCTGCGGTCAGGGTGATTCCGGATGATGCCATGGTTTGATCTCCTTTTCTAGGTTGATTCGGGCCTTCTGGCCCGCGAACAAGTTACGAATCGGTGAAATAGATGCTTTTTGGATCAGGTTTCCCTCGTCTTTTAAAATCCGTCTCCTTTGTTACACGAATTGCGTCCTGTAAAATCAATATCGGACCCAAACGGCGACTTCTTTAGATTTTTTTTAAAGGGGAGACAGCAGATGGTTTATGGGCTCGAAAGTTGGGTCGGTAAGCCATCGCGGCCGGGCATGGATGGAGGGGGTGGTTGCAATTTGCAAATATTTATGGCTGAATGCGAAGTCATGGTGAGGATCATTGATGTTATTAATTTAAGTGAAATCTAATGGTTATATTTGCATTGATTTGATATGGCATGCCGCACGACCGAATTTGCATAAAAAAATTGCAAAACGCAAAGATTTTGACGGTGTTATGGATCATCCACGGCAAAACAGTTTGCCCAATAGTATTCCTTCGGCTAGTCTATGCGAAATCTTAAAAAAAAATGCGGACCGGCCTTCGTAAAGGGAATATGGCCGAATGGCCTCATTTTTAGCCGTTGAACCGGTGGATAAGAAACCGGGGTTGACTGCATAGGCATACAACTTGCACTTAAAAAGCCGATTCACAACTCAACATTTAATAGCCCGTAGGGAGGTTGATCGTGCAAAAGCACGTAGCGGACCATGCCGAATGCAGTGAGAACGCTTTCCCCGACGATTTTATTGAAAATGAGACCCTTCCCGAACCGATCGGATTTCAGGGCGTGATCGGCCGCAGCCGTTCCATGCGCCAGGTGTTTCGCCTGATCGAACGCGTGGCCGACAGCGACAGCACCGTATTGATCAACGGTGAAACCGGCACCGGCAAGGGGCTGATCGCCAAAGCCATCCACTCTCAATCTTACCGCAAATCCAAACCCTTCGTGGCCATCAACTGCGGCGCCATTCCGGAGAACCTGTTGGAAAGCGAGCTGTTTGGCCATGTCAAAGGTGCCTTTACCGGCGCCACATCCGCCAAGACCGGAAAATTCGAAGTGGCCGACGGCGGCACCATCTTCCTGGACGAAATCGGCGATATGAGCCCGGATTTACAGGTCAAGGTATTGAAGGTGCTTGAAGAGCGGGAGTTCGAACCCGTGGGCGGATGCAAGCCCATTAAAGTGGATGTGCGTATCGTCGCGGCGACGCACCGTGACCTGGAAGAGCAGGTGCAAAAAGGCAATTTCAGGGAGGATTTGTTTTACCGGCTTTATGTCATTCCCATACAGCTTCCGGCATTGCGGGAGCGAGCTGACGACATCCCCCTGCTAACGCATTACTTCATGAGCAAATTGAATAAGGATAAGCGCACCCAAGTCGAGGCAATTGCCCCAAACGCGCTGCAAATGTTGATGCAGCACGCTTGGCCGGGCAATGTGCGCGAACTGGCCAACCTGCTCGAACGTATGGTGGTGCTCAAGGGCAATGGTGACATCGGTATCAATGATCTGCCACCCAAGCTCAGAAACAATAGCGCCGGAGCCGCTGGTAGTGTCTGTTTGTCCACTCCGGAATTGAGCGCCGAAGGCATCTGCCTGAATACGGCGGTGAGCGAATTTGAGAAAAACCTGATCTATCAGTCTCTGGAGCAGACCGATTGGGTGAAAAACAAAGCAGCCAAACTGCTTCATGTGAAACGGACCACCCTGGTTGAAAAAATCAAGCGCTATGACCTGCAAAAATGCGCTTAAATCCGGTAGGTTGTTAGATCAAGGCATATGCAGACCAAGGACACATCCTGCGATTTTCAACGCATGCCCTATGCCCGCGAGGGCACGGCGCGCTGCCATAATCCGGCGGACGCGTGCGCTCCCTTCAAACCGTTGCATCAACACATAAGTGGTGACTGCCCCAACCCGCAAGAGCCCGAAATCAATGAAACCGAGCGACTGTTGGACCAGGCAAGGTGCCAAGGTCGAAATCAAGGGCTGGATTGCGGACGTGATGCCGCCTGTCGCATGGCCCATGATGCGTTGTCGCCGGCGCTGCAGGCCTTCATCCAGGGATGCTGCGATCTGGCCCAATGCAAGGCGCGACATGCGCGACTGGCGGCCGATACCGTCATTTCCATTTCCTTTGCCATTGCGCGGCGCATTCTCGGGTTTCGGGAACTGTCGATCGACGGCGATTTTGAAGCCTTAAAAGACGCTATTCAGAGGCGCTTTGCCGATATCAGCCGGTTGGTGGTTCATGTGAACCCTGATGACCTGAATCAACTGCAATCCCTTCTGACATCGGATGCCATCGCCTGGCCGGACGAAGACGCCATCGACATTCGGCCGAACAGCGAACTGCAAAGCGGCCAGATCGAAGTTCAAGCCCCGGAACATAGCGAGGACATGAATCAAGCCATCCGTGACATCCTTAATAAGATGATGGTCGAATACACCCAATCATCCACTGACGCCGGAATATCTTACCCAGAGGCATAAACCTGGCGATACATGACTCATGCCGACGCCCGTGGATTGATCACCTGTACCCACCCCACGTTTTTGTCCCGAACACTTTCATTGTCCCGATCCGCAGATCCTGCGCAATGCGGCGTGAGATGCTGTCAACAAAGTGACGTATACCTGCCGCGGGTTTAGCTGCCATGGTCCGCCTGGAACGTCGGAAATTCTGCAACAACCCTAAATCATAGACCATATTGTGATCCCCAAGCGTTCCTGACAAAAGGCGAAATCGCTCTTCATACGGGTGGCATGCTTATTGCCAAATTTTCTACCGATAGTGCTCGTCTGCAGTTTCAAATGAAGCGTGTTTGGCAGGGAGGCGGTAATGGAAAAAGCGTCGATCATGATCGTGGAAGACCAAAGATCCATCTATGATCGCTTTGCAGCATATCTGATCCAATCCGGCCATGAGTTGACGCGCATGCCAACCAATGGAAATGTGGTCGGACGGCTCCGGCAATCCGGTTGTGATCTGATTCTGACGACCGTCGGCCGGGGCACTGGCCCGCATGACGACCTGCGAGGCCTGCTTGAAATGATCGAACACGCGGTGCCAGTGATTGCGGTCGCCGAATCCGGATCGGTGCGTCAAGCAGTGGATGCCGTCCATGCGGGCGCCACGGACTGTCTATGTGTTAGCGATGATAATGATTTACTTGAGAAAAGTATCGAAAACATACTGAAAAATAAGTTAAATACAGACAATAAGACATCGAAAAAAGCTTCTCGCCCCAGTCTTGTCTGCACCTCTCCGGTCATGCACCAACTGCTTGAAATGGCCAAGCGTGTGGCCCCCTCCGCCGCTACGGTGTTGATCCAGGGGGAGAGCGGCACTGGCAAGGAGGTGTTGACGCGCTACATTCATGATCATAGCGGCCGCCGGGACCAGCCTTTGGTTGCCATGAACTGTGCGGCATTGCCGGATAATTTGGCGGAAAGCGAGCTGTTCGGCTATGAGCGCGGTGCGTTCACCGGAGCGGTCCAGCGCCGGCAGGGCAAATTTGAACTGGCGCACCGGGGCACCCTGCTGTTGGATGAGATCAGTGAAATGGCTTTTGCGCTACAGGCCAAACTCTTGCGCGTTTTACAGGAAAGCGAGGTGGATCGGATCGGCGGAAAACACCCGATCTCGGTCGATGTGCGCGTCATCGCCACGACCAACCGGGATTTGGGGCAAATGGTCAAGCAGGGACAGTTTCGCCAGGATCTCTATTACCGCCTCAGGATTCTTCCCCTGCATTTGCCGTCTTTGCGAGAGCGACCTGAGGATATTTCCGTGCTGGCGGCCCATTTCATCAGCAAGCACTGTCCGGACGATGATCAGCCCATACCCTGCTTTGATGCGCAGGCGATTGCCGCTTTGCAGCAATGGCATTGGCCCGGCAATGTACGCGAACTGGAAAATTGCGTTCAGCGCGCGTTGCTGCTGCGCAATGGTCCTTGCATGGGGCGGGCCCTGTTGATGCTCGAAGATCATGGGCACGAGACGAGGCAAGGCGTTGAAACAGATTGGGTGGGCATGACCGTTCGGGAAATGGAAGCGCGACTGATCGGCCAGACGCTTCAACATGTCAATGAAAACCGCACCCACGCGGCTGAAATGCTTGGCATCAGCATCCGCACCCTGCGCAATAAACTGCGCGAATATCGGGAACAGGGCGAAGCCGGATACACGGCCGCCGGCAATGGCTAGGCAACTTTTTCCGGCCACGTCGATCTTATGACGCCTTTCACCCGTTCGATATTTTTCCATGGCACTATAAAAAGTGTAAATACAAATAGATAAGTCATCTCATGGGCGTGATGATATCTCTGGTATGCAATTTGCTGTTTAACACACCGGAATAGGAGGCACACCCAATGAACAGCAAGACGCTATTCGACGGTACCATCAATCTGGCGGAAAAATCCCTTGACCTGCGCTCCCGGCGCCACGCCCTGATTCTATCCAACATCGCCAATGCCGATACCCCCGATTACAAGGCCTTCGACCTGTTGGTGGAAAAGGCACTGGCCAGGCAGGTCCCAAGCACCGATCACCTGGCCCTGAAGCTGACCGACCCCGGGCATGTGCCGGCCGGTGGTGCGGCGGATACGGCCATCAAACCCGAGAAGATCGAATTGTCGACACAGGTCACATTAAGGGGGGACGGCAACACCGTCGACCTGGATCGGGAGATGGCCGGTTTGGCCACAAACCACCTTCAATACAAGCTGGCCTCTCAGGTATTGATTAGAAAATTCCAAGGATTAAAGAATGTTATCAGCGGAGGGAAATAAACGCCATGAGCTTTCTGGATGCACTTGACACCAGTGCCAGCGGCCTTAGCGCCCAGCGCATGCGCATGAAACTGATCTCGAGCAATCTGGCCAACATCAACACCACCCGCACCGACGAGGGCGGGCCATACCGGCGCAAAGACCTTGTTTTTCAAGCCGCTGCCAAAGGCGGCGAATTCGGCCGAAAACTGTCCGAGCAGCTCGAGAACCAACGCTACGAGGTTCAGGTAGCCGAAATCCACGACGATCCGAGGCCGCCCATCATGAAATTCGAACCGACCCATCCCGATGCCGATGCCAAGGGATATGTGGCTGTGCCGAATATTAACGTCGTCGAGGAGATGGTCAATATGATTTCTGCCACCCGCAGTTATGAAGCCAATGTATCGGCCGTCAAGGCCACCAAAGAGATGGCCTCCAATGCCATGGAAATAGGGAAGTAACCATGTCTGATATGAAAGTCGCACCCATTGGCGCGTTTACCGGTCCGCAGGAGACTGCCCGCGTCGAATCAAAGACAACCGAAAAACAGCGCGGCTTCGGCCAGTGGCTTAACGATTCCATAGCCCAAGTCAACCAACTGCAGCAAAATGCCGATGCCGCCGCCAATGCCTTGGTGACCGGGCAAAGCAGGGACATCCATGGCGCCATGATCGCCATGCAAAAATCGAGTGTCACCATGGACCTGGTCGTGAATGTGAGAAACAAGGTCATTGCCGCCTATGATGAAATTAAACGGATGCAGTTCTAAGATAATGTAATGAAATGGAATAACTGAAATGACCAATTCATTTGCTGAAATTCTCAGACAGCTACGGGCTATCATCCAGACCATGTCGGCCGGCAAGATGATGGTCCTTTTCCTTCTGGTAATCACCACGGTGGCAGGGCTGGTGATGTTTGTGAGCTGGTCCGGACGCCCCGATTTCATGCCCTTGTACGCCAATCTTGCGCCCGAGGATGCCGGTGAAGTGGTGGCCATGCTTAAGGAGCGCAAGATCGAGTACCGCCTTTCCCACGACGGCGGCACCATCCAGATCCCCCGGGAGCGCATCTACGAAGTGCGGCTTGAGCTCGCGGCCCAGGGCATGCCCAGGGGCGGCATGGGCTTCGAAGTATTCGACAACGCCAAGCTGGGCCAGACCGAATTTGTTCAAAACATCAATTACCAGCGGGCCCTGCAAGGTGAACTGAGCCGCACCATCAATGGTTTGTCCGAAGTGGAGAGTTCCCGGGTGCACATCGTGATGCCCGAACGCTCTCTGTTCGTTGAAGATGAGGAGCCGGCTTCGGCTTCCATTATATTAAAGCTGCGTCACGGCAAATATCTCAACGAGGCCCAGGTGCAGGGTATCGTCC
>JABDRH010000343.1 GCA_013041835.1 Desulfatitalea sp.
CTTGACTACCAGTGGCAGTTTACGCTGGGGGCTCAGTACTGGACAGGAAAAAAGGAAGGGGCGGGACAACAACTATTTGACAACAAAAATCAAATCTTTTTCAAGATTGACTACAGGTGGGGTTGATCCGAGCAATGGCATTCATACTGTTTTGACAGAAAAATTACTTGAGTTGTTTATGGGAGGAAAAGAATGAATATTTTGAAAATCTCTTTCTTGAGTTGTTGGTTCGCCTTTTCTGCACTGGTTTTGATGGGGGGAACCTTATCGGCCGGAGAAACTTTTGACTTTCCCACCGTTAAGGACCTTTTGGAGGCTAAGAAGTTCTACGATGACCCTAGCCCATGGTATCAATCGGATAAATTCAATTGTAAAAAAATTCTGCCTCCGGAGGTTTACGCGGAGTTAAGTTACGATGTTGAGGCCATGCAAAAATTGTGGTCTGAAATCGTTGGGTTTAGGGCTCCGGAGGTGGTTAACAAGACCGCTTCGGAGATAAAGCCAGGCGTTTATTCGTATGTGGATAAAGAGAAATATCCGGGACTTAAAGCATTGATGACCGAGACTCATTATAGCCGATTCAAACCCGGCGCTCCACCCTTTGCGGGAAATTTTCCAGAAATGAAAATAGTCCCCACCAAACAATATTATTATGCGCTGCCTATCGCTGAAGCGACAAAGAACAATATGGGCAAAACCATGTTGGACGGAAATACAGGCATTATCAAAGAGGAAACATGGGTTTCCGGTCTTCCATTTCCCAGGCCCGCAGGAAAGCTTAAGGCCAATCAAGTTTATTATAACTGGTTAAAGCGCTATTTGGGTTGGGATAGCAAATATCTTCTCTCCGAATCTCGAGGATTTTCAAAATCTCTAAAAGAAGACAATCATATTTCCTCCGACATTTGGGAGATCAGGTTCCAAGGGAGAGTTATGGAGCCGTATGGTTGGTTTGACGATAAAGCTCAAGAGCGAGGTGAAGAGCGTGGCATCGGCTTTCGATTTTACGCGCCACGGGATGTGTTCGGAAATGTCATATCCAGCATCAAATACGTGGACGCCGACAAGTATGATCAATCAATGCTTTATGTGGCCGCGCTTAGACGGGTTCGCCTCATGTCAGCCACCGATGTACAAGACTCTGTGGGTGGGGGGGATGCGATATATCTTGACACTGACTCTTGTTCACAAAAGATATCGACAACTGTTTTTCCATCGAAATTGGAAATTGTTGCTGAGAAGGAGCTGCTTTTTCCGACCAGTCACGATGGATCGGCGTATTTAACTTCCCCCTCGAAAGGATTGGAATACCATAATCTGGATTGGGAGCGGAGGCCAGTGTATGTCATCAAGATGACTATTCTTGATAAGAACTTTGTCTACGGCCACCGAGTGATTTACATTGACAGGGAAACGTTCCTTATACGACTTGTGGAAAACTACGATCAAAAGGGGCGTTTATATAGAACGGCTGAAACAATTTTCTCGTTTTCTTTTGATATGGGGGTGCCTAATTACGGTGATTCTGTTCTCATAGATCATTTGGACTTGCATACTTCCATTGGCCGCAATTATTATGTTCCGGCCCCTTGGATAGGGCGGTCTAAAGTCAATCTTGAGTATTTGTATAAGACTGGGAAGTAATAGGCGGTAGGAAAATAAAGAAGTAAAAGAAGTCTGCTGAAATTTCCGAAAGGCGAATATTTGTAGTAAGTAGGATGTTGATGTAGCTTCGTGGCTGAGTTTGATTTTGCAGGTGGCCGATTGTCAACTATCAGTAACTTACGGAACAGAAAGGAAAGTCAAGATGAAGGATGCTATTGGAATTGAGCCGCGTGAACGCGAAGAGAACACCGGATTATGGAAGATGGATAAGCCATTCCGGCTTGATCCGCCGCGTACGCCAAGTGATTTTGAAAAAGTCCCCTTTCTCAGCGACGAAGAAAAGGCTCTTGGTGTTGAGTATATGAAAAAAACATTGACGGAGCCCAAGTATGAGTGGGGCTTAGGTAAAGGCGAAATGCCTAAACAGGAACGCATCTTTTTTGCGAATAGTCTTGGCTGTTTGAATTTAGATCCGAAATTGTACGCCATCTACGAACGGTATTACGAGGATCTGGTGAGTTTGATAACCGGACTTGATGGAAACGCCGAGATCATGCAGGCGACGACAAAAAAGGACGGGATCGATGCGACCGCGAAACGCGGCGACCCGGAAGTTCGCCGACGGCTCGGCAATGTATTGCTGATTTGCTTGGCGGTTTCAGCCGAGCGCGGTTGGGACCAATATTTTTTGCAGATGATGGCATCTACGTCCACTCAGACAAAACCCGACGAGAACGGCTCCTATTGCATTCCGACGGAAAAGGCCCTCATGCTTCGCTACCCGAAGTCGTCGGTATGGACAGACGAAGAGAGTCTCGTTCTCGAATTCACCTATGCGGTGATGCGCCATGAAATGACGGATGAGATTTGGGATCGCGCCATGGCGGCTTGGGGTCCGAAAGAACCCATGCGATATATTCAATGGATCGGAAACTACATATGGATGATTATGTTCATGAACGCGCTCAGTCGCCGCAAAGATTGGTAAATGAGCTTGGTTTTCCGTCTACACAACAGATAAGGAGAATGTATAATGAAGGAAAAAGAAAAAATTGAACAAGTGATACGTGAGCGCGACGAATTGGGTTTCTGGAAGATGGATAAAAAAACACGGCTGGACATGCCGATGCCGGATTATTCCAACCTGCCTTATCTCAGCGACGAAGAGAAGGCTCTCGGTACCCAACTAATGCAGCAATATGCCCCCACGCCCGAGTACGGTATAGGCGATATGCCGCCTATCCTGAAAAATCTATGGCTGCAGCAGCCCGCCTTCCTCCTAAGCTGTGATCCGGAGTATTACCAGGCTTATGCCCAGTATTACGATGTCTTGGTGAAGTTGGTAACCGGATTTGATAGTCTCGAGCAAATGTATCCTGCGTGTGTGCGAATAAAAGGGATAGATACGACCACCAAGCGCGATGACCCGGAGGTTCGGCGGCGGTTCTCGAACGCGTTGCTGATGGGGGCCGCGATCGGCGTGGAGTTCGACGACCAATGGTACATACGTTTTTATTCAAATCTTCCCTTGGATCAGAGATTTCAAAATGATGATGCGCAAGACTATCTTATGCCGGCGGAAAAGTTCAGCATGCTTCACCACCCGGAGTCGTCGGTATGGGACGATGAAGAAAGACTATGTCTGCAATTCACCTATGCGGTGATTCGCAGGAAAATGACGGATGAGATTTGGGATCGCGCGATGGCGGCATGGGGTGAGAAGGAGACCTTCCGATATCTACAGTGGATTGGGCTCTACAATAGCTTGTCGCTGTTCCAGAATGCGTTGGATCTGCGTTGTGGGCAGTGGTAAGCGTGGATTTTGCGCCAGATGGCGCATGGCGAGGTTATAAACCCCAATGTTGCAGCTTTGGGGTAAACAGTGCCCAGTCGTCGTCACTTGGTTTTTAGGGCCCGGACGCGGCAGGAAAAGCACTCAAGCAGCCCGGCCGGCAAAAGCTTGCCGGCCGGGCACAGCAGGGCGAGGCGGGATTTGGCTTCGTATTGGCACCCTCAGGGCGAATTCAGTTTTTCGTGCCAATATTTGAAGGAGATTAAATAATGGGAGAAGTGTACAACACAATCGCTATAGACATTATCAATGCTTTTACGAATAATCCGGAACGTATGTTTCCTGCCGCTTTTGTTGCGATTACCGTCGGATACATTTATTATGTCTACAGTTTCCTGCTGATCCGCCGGGACAAAAAATCATCCATTCCTTTATGGCTGCACGTTTTTTTTCTGGCCGATGATACGACGGCTTGCGTCATATTCTTTCTGGCGGCAATGAAATATAACTGGTACTGGTTTTACGTGATGTTTTCCGTCGGCATGTTCATCTGGATTTTCTTTGAACTTTATTGCATTCGTTTCGCTCTGTTAAACGAACGTCAGGAAATACGGGGAGGGGATAAACCGGTTACCATGAAACAGGGCATTGTATATGTCATTGCGCTATATGCCGTTTCCATGGTTGTGGTCAATATGATCATTGTATGGACCGGTGACGAAGTCATGATGCAGATGTTTACAATATGCAATATTCTTGCGGTCACGGTTCCACCGCTTTACTGGTGGCGGAGCAAGACCAGAGAAGGGGCCTGCTTGGGGTTTGCCCTGAACAATATCTTCATCGCCTTCACCAACTTTTTACCTCCGGGATATGGGTGGTGGACTACAGGTTCATCCTATTTCGATCACCCCATGTGGTATATCGCCGGTGTAGTTTTAACCCTATACACCATAGGCGCCTTTATAATGCTCAAAAATAAACCGCCCCGCGCTACTCTGGCCGGTCAGAAAAAATCTTTATGGTAAAATTGAAAATAGTAGTCACTGATGCAACAATGAAAATCGTATAAAAATAACACAATGTATCGTTTCATGGATTGGGCAAAACCAACTGGTAGAATCATTTTTTTTTGGAAATGAGAGGTCGAAAAATGAGAACAAGATTTCATGAACAATTGTTTGCCCTTGTAATGAAAATGGCAGTTTCGAAGATTGCGGCAATGACTGTTTGCATCGTTTTTTTATGTTCTTGCGGACCGGTTCCACAACAACAAATAAAAAGAGATAAGAAACTCAATGAGGCATTATTTTCCGTGAGTTTTCCAACTAAAAATACTGGTTGGGCTTGCGGCCGGTGGGGAACTGTTCTTCATACGGCGGATGGGGGAACGAAATGGACGGTTCAGAACAGTGGCACGGATTTTACCTTGAGTTCGATTTTTTTCACGGATCCCCTTCATGGCTGGGCGGTGGGCAACGAAGGCGCAATCATCCATACGGCAGATGGGGGAAATACGTGGAAGCAACAAAAGAGCCCTGTTTCTTTCCGCCTGATGAAAGTCTATTTTGTCACGCCGTTAAAAGGTTGGATCGTTAGTGAGCGAACACATATTTTATCGACCATCGATGGCGGTCGGACATGGCATATCCAGTTCGCGGATGATGATTTCATCCTAAAGTCCATTTCCTTCTGTGATGCGCTTAACGGGTGGGCTGTGGGTGAGTACGGTTATATCTATCATACGGAAAATGGAGGAACCAACTGGCGAAAGCAAGCCGGCCATTTTGGGTTTTCACCAGAGTCAGGGGCTGTGGTTGGAGACCCCTTCCTATTCGATGTGGCGGCAATTGATCCTCAGACCGCATGGGCGGTGGGTATCGATGGTCATGTCATCAAGACGAGCGATGGGGGCAAGACTTGGGAAAAAATTGAAACCGGTGCTTCCAGGACTCAGTTTTTTTGCGTGGCGTCTAACCAGGTGGGTACAATTTCCATAGGAGGAAAAGGAACCTTTTTGATTTCCACGGACAATGGGACATCCTGGAATAATCCTGCCTTTAAGCCTCCCATCGTCTATGGGTGGATCTATGGATTGGCCATCCGGGGGGATTCTGAATTTGTCGCGGTAGGCTGGGATGGGAATATCTACTTCAGCGAAGGCACAAATCCTTCAAACGCATGGCGTCGGGTCAATATGTAAATCTTGTCAATCAAGAGAGAATCAGCGGATTGGATCGGCTCTGTTCGCTACCGTCCCGAAACACGAAGCGTGTGCTGATTACCATCCTGATGATCAGTGAGATCTTTCAAGGGGAGGATTATGGCAAAGCATGATGTCATCATTGTGGGCGCAGGACAAAATGGGCTTTCATTGGGTGCGTACCTCGTAAAGGCGGGTCTCGATGTTTTGGTGCTGGAGATGCAAGATTTCATCGGGGGGTCGTGCAGTACCAAGGAGCTCACCCTGCCGGGTTTCAAACATGACTGCTGTGCCGCACTGCATGCCTATATTCGTGCCAACCCGCTTGTGAAGCATGATGAGCTTGGGATTGTCTCCAAGTACGGTTTGGATTATATCCATCCCGAAGGCGCCTTTTCCCATGCATTTGAAGACGAAACCGGTTTCGTCGTCTACGCCGATTTGGACAAATGCTGCCAATCCATGGCAAAAATTTCCGAAAAAGACGCGGAGACCTACAGGGCAATGGTGCTGAAACTTCAGCCGATCGTTGCCATGCTCATGAACACCATGTTCAATCCGCCGATTCCCCAGGGCGCTTTGTTAAATATGCTCGACCAGAGTCCGGAAGGCCAGGAGATCATGAGATTCATGGGGATGAGCGCCTACCAGATCATCAACCGCAACTTTGAAAGCGAGAAGATCAAGACGGCCCTTACCAAGATGGTGACCGAGCCCATCTGCGCTCCGGAAGACCTGGGGACCGGTATCCATTTCGCTCTTTTGCTCCCTTTTGCCCATAGCATCCCCTATACCATCCTGAAAGGTGGATCGGGTGAGTTCAGCAACGCGCTTGCCCGCTATATCGAAGATAACGGCGGAACCGTTCGCACGGGCTGCGAAGTGAAAAAGATCATCGTTTCCGGTGGCAAGGCCAAAGGTGTTGTCCTTGCCGGCGGCGAAGAGATATTTGCCCATCGGGCCGTGGTCACCAACCTGGATCCGAGACTGGTATTCCCGCGCATGGTTTCCGAAGTCAGTGATGACCTGATTACAAAGGTCGGCAACATCGATGACGCGCCGTTCACCGGAATGGTGATCCATCTGGCCTTAAACGAGGCGCCCAAATGGAAGGCGGGTGAAGAGATTTCCCTGGCCGGGGCACAGGAACCGCTACGCGGCCTGGAGCACGTGCGCCGCGAATTCGACGATTTCCGGTATGGTTTACCCGCCGCGGACGATCATATTTGTCCCATGGTCGTATGCCATTCGAACTTTGATCCGACCCGTGCTCCCAACGGCAAACACACCCTGTGGCTTTTCCAGTATCAGCCCTATGCGCTTGCGGACGGCGGGGCCGACCGATGGGATGAAATCAAGGACCGGGAAGGTGAAAAGGTCGTCAAGCGCCTGCAAAAATATTGCGCCAACATGGGACCGGAAAACATTCTCGCCACGACGGTCAAGTCCCCCAGGGACTATGAACGGTGGAACGTCAATCTGGTTCATGGAAACGTGTGCGGACCCCTTCAGACTTTTTATCAACTCTTTTCACACCGGCCGATACCCGCGCTGGGCGATTACAGGACGCCTATCGAAGGCTTGTATGGGTGCGGTCACGCCTATCACCCGGCGGGTGGCATTTCCGGTGGAGGGCGTGCGGTATCACAGGTATTGATGCAGGATTTCGGAATCGATTTCGAAAATATTCTCGGTTAGGTTAGAAAAGGAAAGGAGGGGGGCGTACATTGAAGATATGTGACAGATATGGTGCCGAGTTGATGCATATCAAGTCCTTACAAAAAAAAGGCGATGACTTCATCATGAAGGGAAAAATGATGGGCCACATTCCAACGAGTGTGTACTTGAAACCAGAACAGTTTGTGAATGCAATCGGTCTCCTTTCGTGGTCCACCTTCTTGCATGTCCCTGTCATGCTGTGCAAAGGGCTATGGCGAAAGGTCATGGCAAAGAGAGATTAAGCGGGAAAGAAAGGAGAGAACGTGGATCACAACGTTTACGAACAATTGGCGGATGTGCTCGACACCAGAGGGGTCGGGTTTCCTCGAACCACATCCGGTGTTGAATTCAAAATCCTGAAAATGCTTTTCACCGCGAAGGAGGCAGACCTGTATATGAAGCTGTCCCTTGAGCCGGAGCCGCTCCAGGTCATTGCGCAAAAGCTGGGGCAAGATGCCGATGCGCTTGCCGCGGCTCTCAACACCATGGCGGAAAAGGGGTTGATCATCCAGGTTCCCCATGATGGCATGGTGCTTTATATGGCGATCCCCTTTGCCATCGGCATCCTTGAAGGCAATGCCATACGGGTGAAGGAAGACCCCGTGTTCGCAAATCTTGTGACCCAATACCTCGACGAAGGCCTAGGTGCAGTTGCGGCCAAACCGCCCCTTGCCTTGCGACCGGTTCCGGTCAACCGCGCCATTACAGTCTCGTGGCCTATCGCTACCCATGATGATCTCAGAGAAATTGTAAGAACCAAGCAATTCATTGCGGTGACCGATTGCCTGTGCAGGACCAGAAAAGTACATGCCGAGGACAAAAGCTGCGGCAAGCCCACCGAGGTGTGTATCACCTTCGACTTGCATGCCCATATGGCGATATCCCGTGCACAGGGACGGCAGATCACCGCACAGGAGGCCATCGACATTTTGGATAAAGCCGAGGCGGCGGGACTGGTCCCCATGGCGTTCAACTCGATCAACCCAAGCGGCGTATGCAATTGCTGCGGCGATTGCTGTGGCGTGCTCCAATATGTGGCCAAAAATTCAAAGCCAGCCAAAATCGTGCTTTCCAATTATTTTGCGGTAGTGGATAAAGCACAGTGTGTGGGATGCGAGGTCTGTCTCGATCGGTGTCAGATGACCGCTATTGCGATGAACGCCGACAATATTGCGCAGGTGAATCTCGATCGGTGTATCGGATGCGGCCTGTGTATCACTTCCTGTGACGCCGGTGCTTTATCCCTGGCATTGAAACCTGAAACGGAACGTCAGGTGCCTGTTGAAGCTGCTCCATAAGTAAATGAACGATTAACCGCGAAAGTTCGGAGAGGAGGCCAACAATGCTTGAAAGACCTGTTTTAGCCATGCCCCAAACCGCTCAGACCGTTGCCATCATTTTGTTTGCGGCCATTGTGGCCGTGATTGTGGGGTATGTGATACGATTTTCGATGAAAAACAAAGTCAGCTACCCGATCTGGATGATCATCGCAATTTTTTTGGCGACACCGTATGAAACCCATACCGCTCTGCTGGGCCACTTTGTCTATCCTCAGGAGGGGCAGATTTCAGTCTTCTCGCTCTATGGCATTCCGATGCCGTTATATCTGGTTTTAATCTATGTCGTGTATGTGGCACCGTTCATGCTCTTCATTTTCAACAGCATGGAAAAGGGAACCATGACGCCTTCCCTATGGTGGAAGATGTTTTTTATATCCGTTCCCTGCGCGTTCATGTTCGAGCCGCTGGCGATTCATTTTGGGCTGTGGAACTATTGGGGCGCCAACCAGCCGATGAAGATTCTCGGGTTTCCCCTATGGTGGGCGTTTGTCAATCCGACCGGGCTGATGATCATGACCCTGACCGTCTATTTGATCTGGCGTGACGTGCTGCATCGCCAAAAGGCATACACCTTCTGCCTGCTGATCCCGCTGGGGCTGTTTGCCTTTCTCGGTTGCATTTCCGCACCGGCCCATATAACGCTGCATAGCTATACGAGCAAGACGGCGACTATCGTTGGGTCCTTGTTATCCATGGCCATGTCTGTTTTCGCCATATGGATCGGCCAGAAGATTCTTGAGAGGGAAGCAAGGGGAAGGACTGGATAAGAATCTTGCGGCACTCTGATGGATTGTTTCGTAAATGAGTCCGCTTAGCGGAAAGCAAAGATGGGGGTGTTTTTATGGTACAAGAATCCGTGGCCATGCTGGAAGAGCCCGTCCATGCCGTCATGCCTGCGCTACCTCAGGACATACTTACCGTTTTTTGTTATCTTGTCTACCTAGGATGCCTTGTGGTGGCGATTCGCAATATCGTGACCCAGAAAGACGACAGTTTTTTGATCCTCTGCCTGGCCGGGGCCACCGGCTTTGCGCTGGATCCATTTGTATGCTTTTTTACCAAGGCTTTGCATGCACCGGTGGGGCAATACACCCTGCTCAGAGCGTTCAGCAAACCGGAGCCTTATTTCCTGCTGCCCATGTATGGGTTCTATCTGGCGTGTCCGGCCTTTTTTTTCAACCGGGCCTTTAAGAAGAATCCCACACCGGCGCTTTTTT
>JABDRH010000344.1 GCA_013041835.1 Desulfatitalea sp.
TTTCATTTTACCGCGTGGGTTGAAAAATCCCGCAGTGCACCGGCCGCACGTGTGGTGCCGGCAGCCTTGGCGGGCCAACGGGTGCTGTTGGCTGATGATCATCTGGGCACTCTTGAAATATTGGAACAAATCCTTGTTGCCGCACAAATGCAGGTGGTATGCGTCGACAATGGCCAGGCGGTCGTATCCAGCCTAACCCAGGCGATTGAAAACAGCAGGCCCTTTTCCGTATGCCTGCTGGATCTCGACATGCCCGAGGTGGATGGATACGCGGTTCTTGCCCAGGCACGCGGAAAACTCGAAAAACTTGCCAATCTGCCAATGTTCATTGCTCTTTCATCCGCCTTGGAAAGAGATGCGGGCAAGTGCGAGGCGGCCGGTTTTGACGGATTTCAGGCCAAACCGGTGCGCCGCGAACGCTTGTTGCAGATGATCAGCCGGCTTTTGGGTGAAGGCGCCAACACGGCCTCGAAAGAAGATGGCAGCCACAAAATGCACACCCAGTATTCGGTGCGCGAGGCCATGAAGCATTCCGTGAGTATTTTGTTGGCCGAAGACAACCCAGTCAACCAGAAATTGGCCGTTATGATGCTGGGAAAGGCCGGGTATACGGTAACGTGCGCCGACAATGGCATAGCAGCCGTGGAAATGTTCGACGCCGGTCCCGAAAAATACGATATGATATTTATGGATGTACAAATGCCGGAAATGGACGGCAAAGAGGCGACCCGTAAATTGAGATCCATGGGATATACCCAGGTGCCCATCGTGGCCATGACGGCGCATGCCATGAAGGGGGATCGAGAGATGTGCATCGAGGCCGGTATGAACGACTATATCACCAAGCCGATAAAGCGAGAAAAAGTATTTGAAATCATAAAAGAATACGTTTTAGATCGGGGGGAACATGAATTTTAAGGAAATGGGTGCCAATTTGGGTTTGGACGAGGATGAATTCCGCGAGTTGGTGGAGTTGTTCATTATGTCCGTCGGCGCAGAAATTAAAAAGCTGCAACAGGGGCTGACCGTGGCCGATGCCGAGCAGGTGATGCAATGCGCTCATGCCATTAAGGGCGCGGCGGGCAACCTGGGTATTATGGATGTCAGTGACTCGGCCAATACCATCGAAAACCAGGCCACAAACAAAGATCTGACCCATGTGGCCCAGGTTGTGGAAACACTTAAGGAACAGTTTGCGGTGGTCCAGGCATCTGTCAGCTCTTAGGGCTCGCGCAAAAATAATTTCAGCATTTATCCATCCCGGCTTCAGGTCATCCGGGTCCGATCCGCGGCCCCGATCTATTGGTAGCTTTGGCCTCACAATAGCTTGCTATTGCTCCGGTTTTGGGTCCTTAGATCAAACCCACCTGACCCAAATCCGGGCGCCTAAACGCTGAACTTATTTTTGCGCAAGCCCTTAGAGTGCAAACGCGGTGTTCAGCGCGGCAAAGGGTCAGGGACGAGGAAGATGAAAATAGACCGAGTCCCTTAGTTGTTGATCTGCGACGCCCCCAATTCGAGATTCACCGTTAGCTTGCCCGGCTTGGATATCTTGGCGCGCTTGATGAAGCCCTTGCTCTGTACGGCCACCGGCACATCGTAGAGACGGACCATGCGATCTTTGCGCAACACGTAGTAGCCGGCCACGGCGGCCAGGTATTTTGCCCCATCGGCCCGGTCCAGGGTGACATCCTGATTCTGACCCGGATGCAGGATGATGCGCTGGGTCTTGGCCGCGCTGTCATCGAACAAACCGCATTCGAGCAGTTTATAGATACCTTCGGTATCCTCCGCGAGCTGATTGAAGGAGTTGGGATCTTTTAGTTGATAGAGGCACAACACCAGGGTGTGGGGCACGCCGTCGTCGAGATTGAGCTTGGCATCGGCTTTCAGGTGGACCGTGATGGCATCCTTTTCGTAGGACCAGTCGGGCGGCGGCAGAGCTTGCGAGGCGCATCCCGCCAGCATGAGGGTGAGCAGCAAGGCGGCCGACAGTTTTGGATAGGACATGAGAGCTCCTTCTGATTAACGGTTAAAAGCCTGGCAATTCTTCTCAAACTCCCTGAGATAATCTTCCATGAAGCGCCCGGAATCATACCAGCGCTTGATGCGCTCGATTTTCTCTTTGAGGATATCGAAATCCTCGGCCTTGCGCAACGGGCCGATTTTCAGCCCACCGGATCGTTCGGCGGCCAGCTTGTCGGGGTCCAGGGCCTGAAGCATCTGGGCCACTTTGTTGCTGGCGGCGGTCTTGAAAGCCTCCTGGGTGGTTAAAAAAGCCTTGTTGATCTTGCCCAGGTAGTCTTCCAGGGATTGGGTCTGGTCCTCGCCTTCCAAATGAAAGCCGATGAACTGGCGGATGGTCTGTTCCCCCTGGTCTTGCCCGCCGGAGAAAGTCATGTTGATCACGCTGATCAACTGGTTCAGGGCATTGAAGATGGTATTGAGGGACTGGGCCAGGCGATCGAGCAGTTCGCCCGAAGAGAGATCCTCGGGCGTCACCCCGCGGCCCAGCAGCAGGCCGAAGACCCGTGTGAGCACCTCTTTTTCGGGGGTGAACGCAAGCCCCCTGTTGGAAGCAAAGCGGGCCAGCAACGCCTCGATGGTCTGCCGCGCCTCGCCTGGGGGCAGATCGGAAAGACGCGCGGTCAACAGTTCCCGGATGCTCTGGGCGGCATGGTCCGGCCCGCTTCGATAGACGCCGCGAATATCATCGGCCAGTCGGGACAGCGAAAGGGTCTCGGTCATGGGTTTCGGTTCCCGTCCTTGCGATTTCGGGGTCGGATGATGACGGTTTCGGCCAGATCCTCCCCATTGTCATTGTCCGGCTTGGGTGACGGAGCGGAAGCGGACGGATCATCGGGTTTGGGCTGGACGCCGTTCGCCCCGTCGCCGGTGGCCGGCGGGGCACTGATCACCACGGTGCGCTCGAGGTCGGCATCGCCCGCGGCGGACGCGCGCTTCGGTTGGATCACCACAGTGCGGTCCAACGCCGCCGCGGACCAGGCTTCTGGGGCCTGGGCCGGCGGCGGATCGCCCGTCCCGGGTTTGAGTGGTGAAATGATCACGGTCGGGGCCATATCATCATCCCAGCCGCCGGCCTGCCCGGCTGCTTCCAGCGGCGCCGGCGCCACGGTCTGCTCAACCGGGTCCTCGGATTGGGATGGGTCCGGCGTCACCTCCGGTAGTCCGGGTGCCTTGCCCAATATGACCGTTTCCACGAAATCACCGTCCCCGTCAAGATCGTGGGCGCCGCCTTGAGGCTGCGCTTCGGCCCCGGTGCCGGCCGTTTCAATACGGGGCTCCCCCGCACGGACGTCGGCTTGGGGCCAGCCGGCCAGCACCTCTTTCAGGATGCCCGCAATGGCCGTATTTTCGTCACGATCCGCCGTGGCAAAAGTTTCAACGGCTTCCGGGGTGGCGCCAATAGCGGACACCGGTGCGGCTTTAAACAGCAGTTGATGCGCCTCGTGCCGGATTTGGTCGGTCTGCGCCATCAGCCGGCTGAAATCCGTTTCCGCCCTTGGATCTCCCGCCTGCCGCAGCAAATCGATGCCCAGGGCCACGGCCCGCCGCCAGAGGGCTTCCCATTCAGGATCGACGGCCGCGACGGCAGGTGTGAAAAGCAGGTTATTCGGCGCAAAAACCGGATCGGTCAAGTCCGGCGGCGCGCTGACACTGTTTTCCGGATCGGTTTCACCGGCCGGCAACCGGTCCACGGCCGCCTGCACCGCCTGCATGGCCTGCCGATCATTGACCAGGAGGACGAAGCACCATGCCGATCCGAGAAAGAAAGCGGTCTGGGCGCGGGCCGGTCCGGCGGCGGCGCCGGTCGGCCGGGGCCTTCCCACCACATCGATGAGCCGCAGCCCGAAGTCCCAATAAAAGGGCAGCCGCGCATTGGCGCGACCGGGCAGATGAATCCAAAACCGCTCCAGGGACAAGGCGCTCACCGGATCGCAC
>JABDRH010000183.1 GCA_013041835.1 Desulfatitalea sp.
GGCCCAGGCCACGGGTCAGACCCCTGAATTCATCGAACAGGTGGAGAACAATCAGCTCTCGCCGCCGGTGGGATTTATCTTGGGCATGGCCCGGGCCATGCAGATCGACCCAGGCACCTTTCTCAACAAGGAGGCCGAGGCCGGCATCCGGGACCGCCGCGCCCAAGCGTATTTTCAGCGGACCCAGTCCTACAGGTATGTGACGCTCACACCTGAAGCGGCCAACAGTCACCTGCGCGCCTTCATGGTCACCATCGAAGCCCTTCAGGACCACAAACCGGTGGCCTATAAACATGAAGGCGAAGAATTCATCTTTGTGATGGCCGGCGACCTGGGTCTAACATTGGGCGCCCGGGAGCATGTGCTCAAACCAGGCGAGTCGATCCACTTCAACTCGGACGTGCCTCACAAGCTCAAGAGCCTGTCCAGTGAAGAGACGCGATGTTTGGTCGTGTTGTATACGGTATAGGCGGGTTCGACCAAACCATCTGTTTCATCATGGCGCCTTTTTGGTAGAACGGCTCGTGCAATTGGACTGATTGGTCTCGTCGCTCGTGTGCCCGAGACATACACGGCAACGCTCGTCACTACAGCCCTGGCATGCGAAACAGTCGGGACAGCCTTTTTTGCCGGCGCCCGGCCGGTATTCCGGCACGAAAACTTTGCCTTCAATGCCCCGACACGTTCGCCATGCCATATCATCCCTCCTTGCCGGTCTTGGGCGATTTTTGTCAAAGAATATACCCTCTTGCTTGTCTTTTTTCCGCCGATCGCCTTATTTCATATGTAAAGAGTCTAATTCGGGTTGGTGTATTGTCAATGCGCATGCGGAAATCATCGATGGGTGATATTGGGTGCGTCCGTCCCATTTTGCTTGCGATTGCCCTGTCACGATTTCAGGAAGCACTTGACTTGCCCTTCGTGATACGGTTTGAGGAGAAGGTAACGACTGTAGTCCCGGCATGAACCCAATCCATATAGATTCAACCGTGATGCCCCCGATGACGAACTTGACCCCACGCACCACCGCCCTGCAAGCGCTGCGCACCCAAATACCGGCAGCGGCCCGCCAGCTCGATTTGGATCTGTCCGGCGCCTTGCAGTCCTGGGTCCATGCCCTGGACGTCAAACTGCTGCCCAAGCTGGATCCCGAATTTCCCCTCATCGTGGCGGTGTGCGGCGGCGGTTCGGCCGGCAAATCGACCCTGTTCAACAGCCTCATCGGCCGGGGGGCGTCTCCCACGGGCGGTCGTGCCGGCCTTAACCGGCGCGTGCTGGCCGCCCTGCACCGAAGCCGGGCGGACAACCCGTCTGTGTTCGAAGTCCTCGCCCACGGTTTGGGCGGTCCCCTTGAACTCATGTCGGACGTGGAGCAGTTGACCACACCCGGCGATCCGGTCTACTGCGTACACACCAGTCCGTTGGAACGGCTGGTGCTGCTGGACACTCCCGATATCGACACCGGCGCTCAAGGCCGGTATACCAACCGTGAAGCGGCCCGCCGCAGCCTGGAAAGCGCCGACGCCTTCATTTATATCTTCACCAACGCCACTTACAACAACCGGGACAATACCGATTTCATCGCCCAAATGCTCACCGGTATCGGCAAACGGCCCTGCTACCTGGTCTACCGGGTCTACGCCAGTTTTACCGATGCCGAAGTAACCGAACACGCCCGCGTCGTGGCTCGCAACCTGTATGGCAATCCATGGGAACCGCATGTGTTGGGCGTTTTCCGCGCCGATGACGACAATCGTGTGGCCGCCGGCGAGCACCCCATGACCGTCCGTGCGCTGCCACCGCGCAACGGCCATCTGCCCGACACCTTGGCTGCCCTGGATGCCGTGGCCCTGCGGCAGCGGCTGCTGCACTCCATGCTGTCGGACGCCGTGGATCAGGCCCGGCGGATGCACCAGCACTTGGTTGCCGCGGTCGACCAGGTGACCGCCTACCTCAGTGCGTTGGAGCGGGCCCAGCGCCACGCCGTGCAAAGCGCTCTGTCGCACTTTCCCACAGACCGCGTGTTGCGGCGTTTTGCCGACATCTGGGTGGCCACGGACCCAACCCATATCCGACTGATGCGCCGCACCGGACAAGTGATCGAATGGCCTGTCAAAGCCGTCTGGTCGGCAGCGCGCAAACTCAGCACCCACGAGCCGGCGAACCGCGTCCCCACCGGCCAGGATGACGTGGCCGCGCAGTTGGGTCTGGACCTGCTCCAGGCGGCCAACACACTTTTCCAACGGACCGTGGACATCCGCATTTCCGATGACACCGCCACCGTATCCGCTCCCGCGGTGGTTCGGCCGATGCAGGCGCGGCTGAGACAAAAAGACTGGCAGGCGGCCCTGGTCCACATCCAGGAGCAAAAGGAGATGATTCTGAGCTGGTCCGACCGCCTGGAGAAAGACTTGCGCGAACTGGCCGATCAGTTGCGCCGCCGCATGGGCGTCATGGATCAAATCCGCCAGACCTTTGCCGCCATGCTCAATGTGATACCGGCCACGGCGGCGGTCACCTACATCCTGCACACCGGCGATCCGGCCGGCGCCGTGGGTATCAAGGTCAAACTGACCGGCCTGTTGGGACTGCACGATCTGTACGCCCTCATCGCCATCCCGGCCACCGCGGGTTTGAAAAAGGCCGACCGCCGACAGATGGCGCAGATGTTGACCCCCGTGGCCCAGACTTGGCTGGCCCACAAGCTGCTGGCTGTCCAGGCGCTGTTCGAAGAACAGATCACCGGAGACGTGTTGCATGCCGCGCGTGAGGGGAAATCGCAGGTTGAGGCGCGGATTGGGGAAATTGAAAAAAGCTTGAAGACCCTTGATGAACACTAACGTATTCTAGGACACTTCTTATGCGCGAACGCGATCTTTATGCCTTGGATGCCATCGGCCAAATCGAAACCCACCTTCAGACCCTCGACAGTCTTGACGGGCGGCTGGAGCGGGTGCCCTTGTGGCTGCCGGCACGGGGGCTGCGGCGACAGGCGGACGAGGCGCGGCGCATGATTGACGGAATGCGGACCCGCCTGGAGCGCCGGGTGGTGGTCACCCTCATCGGTCCCTCGGGGGCCGGCAAGTCCACCCTGCTCAATGCCCTGGCCGGTGAGGACGAGTTGTCGCCCACCGGCCATGACCGCCCCACCACCCGCCGGCCGGTGGTGCTGTGCGACGACCCGGCCGAAGTCGATCAACTGCTCGGTCCCCTGGACGAAACCCAGGTGCAGGTGCGCATCTCGCATGGCACAGAAAGGCTGCGCCACATCCTTCTGGTGGATACGCCCGATACCGACAGCACCCAACAGGCGGTCCACCTGCCCCTGATCCGGGAGATGGTCGCCCGTTCGGATGTGTTGCTGTGCGTCTTCGATGCCCGGAATCCCAAGCGGCGCGACCATGCCGACCTGATGGCGCCCATGGTGCGGCAGTTCCACGGCGCCTCCCTGGTGGCGGTGGTCAACCAGTGCGACCGCCTGGACCACCGGGAGCTGACCGAGACCATCGCTCCGGATTTCGAGGCTTATCTGGCCGACGCCTGGCCGATCTTGCCCCAGGCCATCCTATTGGTCTCGGCCAGGCGCCACCTGCAGCAGCCGCGCTGGGATCCCCAGGCCTTACCGCGCCACGATTTCGACCAGTTTGCCGTGTTGCGCGACATGCTCGTCAACACGTTCGGCCGCCCGGGCTTTGGCCCCGATCGGCGGTTGGCCAATGCCCGGCAGATCCAAACGTACCTGACCGGGCAGATCCGTCGCGAAGCGCGTCAAGACCGCGACACCTTGGCCGTGACGGCCCGGCAGATTACTGCTGCCCGGCAACAGGCCCTGAAGCAGGCCGTGGAAGGATTGCAGCGTGGCGATCAGCGCATGGCCCTGGGGGTGCACGCCCGCCTCTACCAGGCCCTGGCCCAGCGCTGGACCGGTCCGGTGGGCTGGCTGGTGGCCGCCTGGTCCCGCCTGATCCTGTTCGGCAGCGGGTTGGCCGCCCTGGTTCGTTTTGGCAACCCGTTGCGCCAACTATGGGGACTGGTGGCCTCGTGGCGGCAGTACCGCAAAAGCAGCACCGCCATTGCCGCCCTCACGGACTCAACGCGAATCAACAGTGCCCAACTGCATTTTCAACGCACCTGGCTGACCCTCTGGCCTGCCATTGCCGAGCGATTGATTACGGCGCGCTTCGATGCGTCGGTGCGGGAAGTGCACACCGATGCCGATGCCGGCACCGGCAGTTTCGTGCACACCCTTTGGGCGGACGCCCTGGACGCCGAAATCGAACGCCGCGCGGACGCCCTGAGCCGCTTTCCGATGCAATTGCTTTTTAACTTGCCTAGCCTGGCCTTGCTGGCCTATGCGGGCTGGCTGACCACGTCACGTTTTCTCTCCCGTGACTATCTGACCGGTGACTTCTTCCTGCACGCCCTGGTGACCCTGGTTCTGGTGATGCTGCTCAGCTTTTTTCTGCTCCAGATGGCCGTGCGCCTGACCGCGGGCCGCAACCCGATCCAGCAGCGCGCCTTCCAGGTCGTTGCCCACGCTATCAGCGATTGTCCGGCCACAGCCGCGAAGGAGGTGGCTGAACAAGTGGCGCGAGTGATGGCACTGGGGGAAAAGATTGATGCGTGACACATGCCAAATGCATCGGGTAATGACGTAACCCGCAACGAGACCATCGACGGGGGCTGCTTATTCGAAGCCGTGGGGAAAAGAAAATCATGATGCCCCTGACGAATCTATAAAAAGTGTGGCCAAGGCCTTCATGATGCGTCGGGTCCGAGGACCGGGGACGCCGTCGGCGATGGTGGTGTCGTCCACCTGCACCACCGGCAACAGCCCTTTGTTGGTGCCGGTGAGAAACACTTCCTGGGCCGTAAGCAGTTCTGCCAGGGGCAGGTCGCGGATGTCAACGGGCAGCAATTCGGCGGCCAGGTCGATCACGGCCCGGCGGGTGACGCCGGCCAAAATGCCCCGGCCGGCAGTGACCAGCCGGTCATCGATCACGGCGAACAAATTGCTGGTGGTGCCCTCCAGGGCGTTGCCGTTGCGATCCACGTAGACCGCGTCCACCGCGCCCTGGGCTTGGGCCCGGGACAGGGCCATGGCCGCCGGGATGTAGTCGATGCTCTTGGCGCCGGGGATGCGCCGTTCGGTGATCAATGTAATGACCTTGACCCCCTTTTCATACCACCAGCGCGGCGCCTCGGGCAAAGGGGTGACCATTACGATCAGGCGCGGCCGGCCGGCCGGCGTGATGAAATCGGAGCTGGAGCCGCCTGTGGCGATGATACGGATGTTGGCTTCGTCGACCGTATTGCGTTTCAGGGTTTCGATGGCCGTTGCGCACACGTGCGCCTGGGACCACGGCAGGGTCAGGTTGATCTGCCGGGCCGATTCAAACAGCCGCGCCACATGCTCTTTTATAAAAAGCGGTTTGCCGCCGTAGGTGCGCAGCAGATCAAACACACCAATGCCGCGCACCACAGCCAAGTCGTCCACGGGGATGACCGCCTTTTCGGCAGGCAAAAAGTCACCGTCCACATAATACACCGGCATGAATCGTCTCCTTAATTAATACCAGAAAAGACAAAAGAAACGTATGCTGTCTATGGCAAAAATCAACAAGACACAATCCCTTAAAAATAAACCAAACCCTGAAAATCGATAAATCCTTTGCAGGGCAGGTGCTTAAGATGGATATTGTTTTGTTTGGCTTGACTCTGTTGACCCACCCTGCTAAAAATTTTTTATTCCTTGGCCGAAAGCAACTCGCTTCGCCGATCCAAGAAATTAGGCCACACTTGCATCTTCATCGTTTCGAAAGCGGTTTGTTGGGAAAGACAACGTGTTTTGGCGAAAACAGGTTGGGTTTGGCTTTTTTATTTGAATGGTTTGGGTTTGACGGCGCTTCCCTAAAGGAGGACAACAGATGAAAAAGCTATTGCTCGTACTTTTGATGGTCGGTCTGGCAAGTCCGTCGACTGCCGCCACGTGGCAGTTCAAGGGCAGCGTAAGGACGCATCTCGGCTACTACAGTGTGGACAAAAATTACCTTGCCAAGACGATTCCAGGCGTGCGGATCTTGGGTGGGCCGCAGTATGACGGCACCATTCAAACGGTTGGGGGACAGGATGATGCCGGGACGGTGCTGAGCTTGGGCGGCAACAGCACATTTCAGGTGGTGGGCATCGCTTCCGACCAACTCATCGGTGTTGTTGAATTGGGTCTGCGCGAAACAACTGCCATCGACGACATCGTCGCTTTAAGCGAGACGGAAGAAGTTTACCTGCGTTTGGCTTACGCCACGTGGCACTTCGGCTCCGGCAAGCTGACCATGGGCAAGAACTACACCCCAGCCACTTTTCTCGGTTATTCCGGCATGATTGGCGACACCGGTACGCAAGGTGATGCCAACATGCTATGGGAAGGGATGCTCTACATCAGCCGTCAACCCCAAATTCGTCTGTCAATCAACGACTTCGATATCGCCCTGATCGAACATCATACCAGGGCCTCCGATTTTGGATTCGGAGATAGAGATTTTACCCTGCCGCGTATTGAAGCCGCCTACGTTTTCAGAACCGATCTGGTGAACATTCGCCCTGTCCTCGGTTATCAAACCTATGAAGCGGAACAACCGGTCGCAAATGGTCTTTCCGCAACCGTCACAAGCTGGGTTGCCGGTGTCGGCGCCAGCTTCAAACTGGGCAATGGATATGTCAAAGGCACTTTTTCCTATGCTCAAAATGCTGGCAATTACGGCATTGGAAATACTTCACTGGTCAGTGTTTTCGATAAAGGCTACTCTGAAATTTACTCCGCCCAGTTGAACCCAAGCGGCGGATTGGAAGATTCAACCTTGATGACGGGCACACTGGTCGCGGGTATGGCATTCAACGAGATGTTTACCATTGAATTTGGCGGCAGCTACAACACCGCGAGCGTGGATAACGCAAATCTTTCCGCGGCGGCTGCGGATCTGGGTTACGCCGTCGGCACAACGATCTTCGCGGATGCCGAACAGACCTCTTTCGTGTACTACCTGCAAACCCCCATTACGATAGCCCAGGGGTTGAGGCTGATCCCGGAGATCGGTTCCGTGAACCGGGGTGATCTTGAATGGTCCAAAGGGTCAACACCCACTGCAACGGGCCGGACGTCCGGTGAAGTCGACAGCGGCAGCTTATCTTATTTTGTAGCCAATTTTCGCGTCGATTTCTAGATGTGTTGGTGCCGCTGCCGGTGGATTTATTCGCCTGCAGGCAACGGCACCCAGAAATCATATTACATGCATCCTACAGGTACTTCATCGGCGCCAGGCCGATGCGCCGCCGCACGGCTTCCAACAAACCAACCGTACCGGTCATCATGTTATCTCCCCAGGGAGCGCCCCAAACGAGGGGCAGACGGCTGCCGGCCATGAGGCTGCGTTTGGGGCCGGTCGCGATGATGGCTTGGACATTGGCAAAACCCACCGCTTCACGAAGGTAGGCGCCGTGGCCGCCTTCCGCCAGGATCTGCTCGTGGCTGACGTCGCCGTCGGCCAGTTCCCGGATCAGGCCCTCTATCCGGGACATGGTGATGTCCCGGGTGTGGTATTCGACGAAGCCGGCTGTCCGGTCGCCGGCCAGCGCCGCTACCACAGTGTGAGAGGTAGCGATGTCCAGGATCACGACGGGCGAGCGGTCAGCGGCTTGATGATCCTGGGCCGCGCCGGCCATGGCGGCCATGCCGCTGTCCATCACGAAAATTTCGCCGGCGCCCAGGGCCTTGGCCGAATCGGCCATGGCGCGCAAGCGATTGAAGGTGTTGGGAATCTCCTGGCTGCCGAATAGCAGGGCGTGGGGCTCGGGTTGCCGTTCGAGCATGGTTTGGAAGAGGTGGTGACGGAAATCCAGGTGGGAGGTGCCTGCCGGTGCAACACCGTGGTCTTGGGCGCACAAGGCGACGATATCGAAGCCGGCGGGCAGGCCCAGTCCCTGGATGATGCGTGCGATGCGCTCGGGCTGCACGTCCCGCAGGGTCACGGCGGTGTAGGCGCTGTCGCCCTGCAGCGTTGCGATCTGCCGCGCGTCGGCCAGGGTGATGCCCCAGTCGCGCACCCGCTCGGGGTCGTGGTGCAAGGTGGCGGCGGCTGCGGCCGATATCACCACCGGGTCGGTCTGGGCACGGCGGCGGAGGGCCTCGGTAACCGGTCCGCCGCCCATTTCCACACCGGTAACCAGCAGTGGGCCTCGGGTGGCTTCGATCTGCCGGGCGATGTGGCGTACGGGGGAAGGCGCCACGGCTTTGAAGTGCTCGTTGGTGCGGGCGTCCCAACAGAGCAGGTCCATGGTGCCGGCGCCGATATCGATGGTTAAGATTCGGCTCATATGATGTGTCCTTGAAGAATATGGCCAATACGACCAGGATGAACGATTCGCAAAGCAGCATCAAACCCTCTTATCTTAGCCATATCCCTTGGCATGTCAATTTCAATGTGCGCGAAGAGGAAAAACGGATTACCATTGCAAAAGTCCGGTGGGCGCTGCTACAAAAGGGGCATCTTTTTCACGGAGGAGGAGCCCATGCGCTGGCGACACATTGGTTACGACCGCAATGGCAACGGCAATCGGCCGTCCCACCGCAGCCCGGTGCGCGAAGCATTCGCCACGATGTTGAAGTGGCCGGACGATCCGGAAGGATCGTTTGGTGCCGCGCCATGAAGATTTACACCCAAACCGGTGACAAGGGAAAAACCGGCCTGCTTAGCGGAGAGCGCGTGTTCAAAAGCCATGTCCGCATCCGGGCGTATGGCGAAGCGGATGAACTCAACGCAGCCGTCGGCGCGTTGGCGGCCACTTTGAGTGGCGGCCAGGATCAGATCAAAATGCAATTGGTACGGGTTCAGTCGGATTTGTTCCAGGCAGGCGCTTGGCTGTCCGCCACGCCCGGCGACGAGACCCTTCAGCGCTTGACCCCTCTTGGACAGGAGCAATGGCGCCGGCTGGAAGGCTGGATCGATCATTTCAACGATCAGTTGCCCGAGCTGCGAACCTTTATTCTGCCCGGCGGATCGCCTGCGGCCGCTTGGGCTCACATGGCCCGCACCATCTGCCGACGCGTCGAGCGCGTCGTCGTTGAACTGGCGCACACCCAGGCCGGCCAACCGCTGCCTGACAACGGCCTGGCCGACATTTTGATCTACCTGAACCGCCTTTCCGACTATTTTTTTGTGCTGGCACGCCACCTGAATCATTCCGCCGGCGTAAGCGAGGCCGCTTGGAAAGGGTAAGCGCGTGGGCCCGGCGACATATGTCCAAGCCGTGCCCAACCGGGATGGGAAACCATGACGCATTACTCGGTGACGGTCACCAGCCTTTCCTGGCTGACCCGCAACACCTTCGAAATCCGGTTCAACCGCCCGGCCGGCTTTGAGTATCGGCCGGGCCAGAAGATTACCTTCGAAGACGGCGGCATCACCCGGGACTACACGCTGCTGGGGCCCGAGCACAGGTCCGAACTGGCCGTATGCGTGCGGCATGTGGCCGGCGGTCGTTTTTCGCCCAAGCTGGCCGCGGCCCAGCCCGGTGATCGCTACCGGATCGGCGCGGCCCACGGCTACTTTTTCTTTAAATCCACGGACCGCCGGGCGGTATTCGTGGCCACGGGCACGGGCATCGCCCCGTTCGTCGCCTTTGCCCGCCAGGGGGTACGAAACTTTGACCTGCTGCACGGCGTACACACCGAAACACAGCTTTATTACGCGGACGAACTGGCCGCCGCCGCCCGGCGATACATGCCCTGCCTGGGTGACTTTCCGGATTCGCCACGCTGGCCCTTGAGCTTCGACGGCCGCGTCGACGGCTGCCTGGCGCAACACCTGGCGCCGGGTGCTTACGATTTTTACTTGTGCGGCCGAAACGAAATGATTCGCGATGTCACGGCGTTCGTGGATCAGCGATTCAAGGGCGGGCGCGTTTTCACCGAGGCTTTTTTCTAATGCAACCACACCTGCTCATCACCGGCGCGAGTGGCTTGCTGGGACACGCCTTGCTTCAGGAGGCCCGCGGCCCGTGGCGCGTGTTTGCCATGTACCGGAACCACCGGCCTGAAGCGACCGGTGCCTTATGCCTTCAGGCTGACCTGACGGACGAATACCAGATGATCCAAGTCCTGGACCAAGCGCAACCCCAGGTGGTGATTCATGCTGCTGCTGCGGCGCAAACCGGGTTCTGCCGGGACCATCCGCGGCAGAGTGCGCAAATCAACGTGCACGCTTCCGCTCGCCTGGCCGCCCTGTGCGCCCACAGGGGTATCGACCTGGTGTTTACCTCCACCGATCTGGTGTTCGACGGACGCCGGGCGCCCTACGACGAAACGCGCGCCGTGCGTCCGCTGAGCGTCTATGCCGAACAGAAGGGGCAAGCCGAAAAC
>JABDRH010000351.1 GCA_013041835.1 Desulfatitalea sp.
GGGGATACGCGGATTCTACGTCAACCTGACCGATACGGCGACCGTGATCAAAGCCGGGTTCTGGGAAGAAGGCGTCGACCTCAAGATCCTCCATGACGATGTCATGAGAATCAAGGCGGCCGAGGAAGATGCCAACCATGAAATCTTCGTGACCGGCTACCCAATGCTGTATGCCTGGATCCATCATTACAGCGGGCAGCTTATCCAGATACTTTTTCTGACTTTCGCCGTGTTGGCCGGGCTGCTCTTCTTTTATTTCCGCAGCAAGCTAGGCCTGTTTGTGCCCCTGCTTTCCGGCGCGCTCAGCGCCGTATGGGGGTTGGGTTTCGCATCCATCATGGGATATCATATCGATCCATTGATCCTGGTGGTGCCCTTGCTGCTTTCGGCCCGGGCCCTGAGCCACGGCGTGCAGTCCCTCGAACGCTACCTTGAAGCGTATGTGCGCCTGGGGGATAAAAACGAGGCCATCATTGAAGCATACACCTATTTGTACAAACCTTCGGTGATCGGTATCCTGACAGATGGTTTGGGGGTGCTGACCATCGCGGTTTCCACGATCCCCCTGATGCGCAACCTGGCCTTTTTTTCCAGTTTCTGGGTCATCAGCATCTATGTGAGCACCGTGATGCTGCATCCGGTGTTGCTCAGCATGCTGCCGCCGCCAGGGCAGAAGGCGCTAAAAGGCAGAAAACCCAAAGAGGTCTCCATTGAAGAAATCGGCCAGGTACGCCGGATCACAGCGCGGCCGGGCGACCTGTTTTACAGCAAGATCTGCCACGGCCTGATCTTCCTTGCCACGGGCTGGCGGACCAAGGCCGCGTTCGCTCTGGTGCTGGTGATCATCGTGGGCGGCGGCATTTATTCGCGGCAACTCAAGGTCGGGGACACCTCGCCGGGCCGCGCCATATTCTACAAAGACCATCCCTACAATGCGGCAGCGGATATAATGAACAATGAGTTTGTCGGTGCCGCTGAAATGATCCTGGTCGTCGCCGGAAAAGAAAAGGGCGCCATGAAGGATCGCGAGGTATTGGGAGAAATGGCGGCCATGCAGTCTTTCTGCGACACCTTGGAAAATGTCGGCGGAACGGTAACCATTATCGATGTCGTGAAAAGGCTCTACCGGATGTATCACGAAGGTGATCCCAAGTGGGCCATGCTGCCGGAGAATCCGACCCACTTGGCGCAGATGTTTTTTACACTGGGCGCGAGTATGGCCCCCGGCGAACTGGACCGGCTTGTCAGTCTTCCGGATTATACCAACGCCAGTATCACCATCTATTTTCAAAAACTGGATCATAAAACCATTACGGATGCCGTCGCCAGACTCAAGGGGTATATCGAGAGGCACCCGCCGCAAAAGGTGACTTTTCAATTGGTGGGCGGGGTTATGGGTATTCTGGCGGCGGTGAACGAAGAGGTGGAGTGGTCTTACTGGATCAATCTGGGGATAATTTTCATGACGACCTTCATCATTTGCGTGATTGCCTACCGATCGATTGTCACGGCGATTATCCTGATCATTCCGCTGGTGGTGTCGCAGATACTGTGTGAGATTTTGATGTTGGTTTTGGGAATCGATGTGAACATTAATTCATTGCCGGTCGCCGCCGTGGGCGTGGGCGTGGGCATCGACTACAGCTTTTTCATCATGAGCCGCATGGCCGAGGAGTACCACCGAACACAAGACTATTTCGTGACCCACTACGAGGCGGTGACCTCGACCGGAAAGGCCGTGGTCTTCACCGCCACCACCATGGTGGCCGGCACTATTCTATGGGTCTTTTCCAGCTTCAAGTTCCAGGCGGAAATGGGTATTTTGCTGGCTTTCCTGATGGTGGTCAATGCCGTGGGCGCTTTGGTGATCGTTCCGGTCCTGGTGGCTGTCTTCGGTCCGAAAATTTTATTGAAATACAAGGTCGGCGGCAGTGGCGGTCCAAGCAGCAGGGATGTGAATCTGGCAGCTCAATGTGTAAACTGACGGGGAGGAGAATATGAGAAAACGTATCAAACCAGTACTCCCGCTCGGTTGGGTAGTGCTTATGGCGGTCGGGATCGTGTTGAGCAGCAGTCCGGTCCATGCGGAGCAAGGCGATGTGAAGGCCCAAAGCGATTTGCTGGCCATTTGTTTTGTGGATGAACAGAATGGATGGGCGGTCGGCACACGGGGGGGCGTGTTCCATTCGGCAGACCAGGGTATACACTGGGAGCAACAAACGATCGATACCATACAGGATCTGCTCTCGGTTTCGTTTTGCGACACATCCGTGGGCTGGGTGGTGGGCCAGGAAGGGTTGATCTTCCATACCCAAGACGGAGGCAAGCACTGGGAGCGCCAGAAAACGCCCAAAAAGAAACAATTGCTGGACAACTTTGCGATCAGCGCCGAGAAGTGCTGGGCCGTCGGGGATTGGGGCGTCATTCTATACACGGATGACGGCGGCAGAACCTGGCAGGATCGAAGTTACCCCGAGGACATCATTTTCAACAAGGTTGTTTTCAGCGATGAAAACATAGGGTGGATCGCCGGTGAAATGGGCACGGTCCTGCGCACCACCGACGGTGGCGCGACCTGGACGCCGGTTGAGGCCGCGCAGGAAACCCTTTTTTCAATTTCGTTTACCGACGATCAAGTCGGAGTAGCGGTCGGATTGGGGGGCGTGATCATCCGTACCCAGGATGGCGGCCTGACCTGGACAAGAACCGATGGCGGGAGTGATTCCGCCGGGGAGCCGAATGTCGCGCAGGGCGATGAGGATGCGGCCAAGGCGGTCTATTCCGTCAGCGTCAGCGGCGACCAGGCCATCGCAGCGGGGGATGCCGGTACGGTGCTGTACAGCCAAGACCAGGGGAGAACCTGGAACAAGGTGGAAATGCCGCCGATTGCCCGCCTTTTGTGGCTCAGAGGTACTTGCTTTAAGAATAACCGGGCCTACATCGTCGGCGCCCGTTCCACGATCTTCATGATCGAAAACGGGCAGTTGGCAGCCTGGGGGAATTTAGACCGGGTAGCCAAGGTCGACAACGCCATGGCCATGAAAAAAAAATAAATGCGATGCCTGTCAAGGCGGGCGAAAGTAGCGAATGCGGAAAGATATAGACCTGTTTCAAGGATACACACCGAACAACGGCCTTAGGGCTCGCGCAAAAATAACGTCACATTTTTATGCGCCGATCCATCTCACCCGGCTGCGTTACAAAAATACAGAATATCTCGATATTCTTTAA
>JABDRH010000352.1 GCA_013041835.1 Desulfatitalea sp.
TAGCACCTGCACCCCCAGTCCGCAGAAGCGCGCCACGGAATCGTGGGCCTGGATAGTGTCGATCACCGAGCGGATGCGACGGCTTACCGCGCTGAAATCCACGGGCGGCAAATCGACATCCGGCAACCCAAAATGGGACGCTTGTTTCATGAGATGGTAGACGTGAGCGCTTTTTATCAAGGTCTTGCTCGGCACGCAGCCGTAATGCAGGCAGTCGCCGCCCAGGGCCGGCGCCTTTTCGATCAGTAGCGTTTTGGCGCCCAGTTGAGAGGCGCCAGAAGCCACGGTCAGTCCGGCCGCGCCGCCACCCAAAACGCCCATATCAAAGTCATAATCTCCCATTGGCCCTCCTTGTTTGCATACCGGTCTTTCTATCGCAGTCTATTGAGCGACCAGTCGTATGGCAGATATGCCACGTCGAGATTGGCGTCAGCGGCAGCAATCTGCTTCTTGAGTTCTCCGCGCGCATATCTTTTGAAGAATTCGACAATGCCGCTTTCAAAGTCTTTGCGATACCATTTAAAAAGCCGGCTGACGTAAAGGGTACCATTGTCGAAGTAATTTCGTCCGGGATCGTTGATAAAGGCTGCCGTCGCCTGGTCAAGCTGTCCATCGAGATGCGGCCCGCTGTAAGGGCGGTTGATCGGTGGCGGACAACTTTTGGAAGCACAGTTGACTGCGAAATGGATTCGCGGGTCCTGAAATTCAGGCCGAAGCACTTGATGCTCGATGTCATCCAGTGTCACTTTCCGGCCGTTCAAATGAACTATTTTTTTCTCCCATGGGGTGCGGAACAAACCGCCCAGTTCTTTAATGGACGCGATATTGGGATATTTGGACAAGATCAACTTGATGGTCCAGGCATTATACAAATTAATGTAAAACGCCATCTGCTCGTTTCGAGATAACTGGGCCGGGTCGATGTCGGCCATTTTATCCAAATATCGATCCAGAACCGTTTCTTCAGCTTTGAAACCGCTGTAGTCGACAACACCGCCTTGAACATATTGTTCAAGCAGGTTGCCGAATATCGCGTGGATATTTTCCACCGACGCATGCGTTGACGACCAAGTGGCAATCATGACCATCGATGCAACGATAATTGTATATTTCCCTGTTTTTACCATCAACCCTCCCAGTGGCATAGGGTACAATTTGCCCTCTTGGTCGCAGGCCGGGTTGCCGCCTTACACAAAACGTATTGATGTGCGAACCCCTGGTGCAAGCGATCGTTTTGTATCACGCGTGAGCAGCGGGGGAGCCCTGCGAATCCGGTACATGCTCTTGTTTTGATTTTGGCTTGTATGCAATAAATGAGATGAAAAGGCAAAAAAAAATCGAGAAATAAGCGAAATCTCAAAAAAGCTTGGTGGCTGGCGCTTTTTCCGGCACCTCGTGTCTTGCGCGGACAGGTGCCTTGCTGTCGCAGTGCGCCTGTCCGCGTGAGCATGGCGATTGTGTGTCGTCGACAGTGCCATGGGAGCAGCATAAATCGCCGTGTTGTGCTCTAAGGGCTCGCGCAAAAATAACTTCACATTTTCATGCGCCGATCCATCTTACCCGGCTGCGTTACAAAAATACAGAATATCGCGATATTCTTTAATTTTTGTGCCTTGCCGGGTGAGCGCCTCAACACCTAAACATGTAAATTTAGTTTTGCGCGAACCCTAAGGGTCGTTTGCTGAATCAGTGGTGACAAACTATCGGGCCATTTTTACGCCACCGCCCTGACCTGCCGCCCTACCCTGCCTTCTCGGGCCGCTTTGACTTTCAGGGCCAAGGCCACTTCCGCCCGGGACAGTTGCAGAACGTCGGCGATGTCATCGGCGCTTAGGCCCTCTTCGGCCAAGGAGATGATGGTGGGTTCGGTTGCAGTGTCCATCGGCGCATCGTCTCGGGTGGGGTGTGGTGAAGTCGTCTGAGGAGATGCGATCGTCCTGCCGCCACGCTCCGCAAAGTCGACGGACCGGCGGGTCTGGTTGACCAGCGCGGTGAGTTTCATGTGCTCGCTTTCGATGATGGTGTACAAGGCGGTAAAGACGGTGTCGATCTGCTGGCTGAGGATTTCACGATGAATGTGTCTTCCGAAGCCGTCAACGCCCGGATGAAGGTCAGATGGTGTATGTGATGCAAGCGCGGGTTTCTTTCGCCGACGCAGGCGCATCATGCGCAGGACCAGTAGCACCAGACACAGGTTCGGCAGTCCGGCTACGGTTAACAGTAGCCACATGGGAATAGTGATATTCAACATGGTGAACGCTCCTTAATCTTCTAGAAATCCGTCTTTGCGCAGTTTGCTGCGCAGGCGAATGACGGCTTGGGAGTGGATCTGGGAAACCCTGGATTCGGTAATGCCCAATGTGAGTCCAATCTCTTTCATGGTCATCTCGTCACTGTAGTACATGGAGACCACGAGACGCTCTTTTTCCGGCAGATGTTCAATATGTTTGGCCAAAGTGGCTTTGATCTCCTTGACTGTGGTCAAGGACAAGGCATCGCCGCTGTCTTCTCCGGCCAGAAAATTTAGAAAACTATCCTTCTCTTCCTGAGTGGTGCATCCAATTTCTTCGAAACTGATAAAAGAGATGCTGGACATGCGTTTGACCTGGTAGAACTGCTCCATGTCCATTTCCATCTCTTCGGCCACCTCTTCATCCTTGGCTTCGCGGCCCAGTTGTTGTTCGAGCTTTAGGTAGGCTTTTTCCAGGTTGCGGATTTTTTTTCGCGTGGTGCGGCCCAAAAAATCCCGCGAACGCAGTTCACTGAGCACGGCGCCTTTGATGCGAAAAACGGCATACGTCATGAACTTGTTGTCCCGGGTAGGATCATAGCGTTCGATGGCCTGGATCAATCCGATGATACCGACGTTCACCAGATCGTCCACTTCTACCGTAGGCGGCAGGTGCGTGGCGATCCGGTTGACGATCCGGTTGACATACGGCAGGTACTCGGCAATGATCTCATTGCGCAACACATGATCGTTCTTTTTTAACTTCTTTAACTGGGTTTCCATTGCAGACATGAATCTCTCCGAATTTAATTGATTCGTGAATTCGGCCAATCAACCAATCCACTAATCCATCATTTCAGACGAACGCCATCCCGCCATTCCATTTCTGCGTGCCGGGACCGACGAACTGGTGATCTTGCGGGCCAGTGCCCCGAAGTTCTGACTGGCTTTTGCCATGGGGGCCATTTGGGTAACGGCTTTTTGCTGCCGCACACCTTTTTTGATATTCTCATCGAGCAGGATATAACCATAGTACTCCATGGAAATGTCCAAAAAGCGGTCCGTCACTAGATTGAGCTGGCGGAAAACGTCCTCTGCCTCCTGAGGCGTGGCTGCAGAGTTGACCACGAGCTTGAAGTGATCGGTACCGTACTTGACCGACAACACTTTCATCATGGCATAGGCATCGGTGATGGAGGTGGGTTCGGGTGTGGCCACCACCAGGATTTCATCGGAATTGATGTTGAAATAGAGGACATTGGAGGAAATGCCTGCGGCCGTGTCAATGAGCATGATGTCAAAATCGTGGATATATGCCTCCAACTGGCTAAAGACCAGGTAACGTTCCTGCTGGGTCAAGGCGGTCAAGTCCTGAATGCCCGATGCGGCAGGCAGGATTTTCATGCCGCCGGGACCGTCCACAACGACATCGGCAATCTGTTTTTCTCCCCGGATGACATGGGACAGATTGAACCGGGGCGTCAAACCCAACAGCACATCGAGATTGCCCAGGCCCAGGTCGGCATCGAAAATCAATACCTTTTTGCCGAAGCGTCGAAAGGTATAACCGAGGTTGGCGACGATGTTGGTCTTGCCGACACCACCCTTGCCGCTGGTAATCGATATGATTTTTGGAAAACGGTCCACCACGATTCCTCTGTTTGCGCCGATAGGTTCGGTCTTTAAGGCTTTGCGTTCGTTAAGATGAATCACGTTATGGGTAGGCGCTTTTGTGTCCATGCCTTCACTTCCTGCCGCCGGCAAAACGCGAGCGTGCCGATCGTTCTATGGGTTTGGGGGTCAACAGGGCCATGCAGCACATCCGGCAGGGTTTGAATCCCTGGTCCATGGCCTCGGTGGGGTCTTTAAACATCACGGCATTGTCCATGCTGATGCGCGCGACCGATTTGCACTCGTTGTGGTGAAAGATGTCGGAATTGCAATTGGCCACATACTGGATGGCGGCGGTTGTTTCCGGTCCCTGCTGCACCACGGTAACGGACCCGAGGTTTTCGTTTCCGCCGTCTCGGGCGGTTTCCACGGCAAGCAACAGCGCCGCGATCTGCTTGGAAGTCGCCAACTGCAGCGCCTCGGGCACGGCGGCGCCTGTACTCAGATACCCGATGGGTAGCCGGTATTTGGCGACTTGATTGATCAGCGGCCCGAATCGTTCGGTCCAATCAAGGTGTGTGGGCAACAGGCGGTTGATTGCAAGAGGCATGAAAAAGTCAATGGTTCTGACCATGACCGGTTCCCTGG
>JABDRH010000359.1 GCA_013041835.1 Desulfatitalea sp.
CATGGTCATCCGGCCCACCGATCCAGACGACCCGCAGCGCCCTTGCCGTCAAACGGTCGGCCAACGCACCGAAGTGGTCTTCGGGCCACCGCTTGGCGGGCCAGTCCCTGCTGCTGCCGGCATGCAACACCACATAGCGCTGATCGGTCAACTGCTGGGCCAGCTTCCAGCGGGCCACCGCCCGTCGCTGCGCGTCGGACGGGTAAAGGGTGCACGTGGTCTGTGCCGACGAAAGTCCGCCGGCAACCAGGGTTTCATTGAGCCGATCGAAAACACTCTGTGGCGAATCGTCTCGGTAAAAGGCCGCCGGATGGTGGGTGTAGATGCGATTGGGCTGGGTTCCGACGCGTTTTCCCGCCCGTGAAAACCGAACCAACCGACGGCTGGTTCGGTTGCCCTGCAGGTCATACACAACGTCGAAACACTGTCGTTGAATCCACCAGGCGCGGGCCAAGGCGCTATGGCCGAAAAAATGATGCTTGCGATTCAGGGGGATGACCCGTAAACGCGGGTGGTGTTCAAAAAGCGGCATAAAAGCGGGACTGGTGATTAAATGGACTTCATCCGTCGCATGGTGCTGCAGAATGGTCTCCATGTGGGGCAGTGCCAGAAAGAGATCACCGAGAGCGGACAGTTTGATTATCAGGATTTTTTTCATCGTCATCAATCGATGGGTGAATTTCCGTGAACACGGGTATCGATTCAACTGGAGCACTTCGCTTCAGCGCGCTGGGTGCTGGATATAGCCATGGGGGTTTTCAGGGTCAAGGAAAAACAGCATTTTCCAAAGATATCGAACCGCCACCCAGTCAGGTTGGCATGACGATAATTCAGCTATGGGTTGCAATATTTCCCTTATGTGTCTATTTCACTCAGGGCGCAGGAAATAAATAAGGAATAGAGGCGCATATGGAAAAAATGCTTTGGTCACCTTTCTGCAACACCCAATCCGCGCTGAGGCCCGGTGATGATGGCTAAGGTGCTGTGGTGGGGACGAACTGAACGTAATTACTCCCGCAACCGCATCGTCCGTCATTTATTCGAGCAGTTGGGATGGCAGGTCTGCTATTTTCATCCGCTATCCAGCGCACTGGGCCTTATGGAATCCTTGATACGCCGGCCCGAACGTTCGGATCTGATTTTTGTACCCTGTTTCAGGCACCGGGATATTGCTTCGGCGGCCTTTTGGTCACGCAGATGGCAAGTGCCCCTCATATTGGATCCGCTGATCTCCGCCTATGAAAAAGAGACCTTCGAACGGCAAAAATGGCCACAGACATCCTACAAGGCCGAACAGCGCCGACTGTGGGAAAGCCGTTTGTTTGCCAGCGGGGATGTTGTTGTGGCCGACACGGCCGCCCACGCAAATTTTTTCCACCAACGTCTGGCGGTCCCCCGGCAGCGGCTGCAAGTGCTCTATGTGGGCGCCGAACCGGGTCTCTTCGAGGCCCAACCGCTCCCTGAACCCAAACCGCCCTATGAACTCCTGTTTTACGGCAGTTTCCTGGAACTGCATGGCGTGGATGTTATCATCGAAGCAGCCAAACGACTCAACGACCACAACATACGGTGGGTGCTGCTGGGCGATGGCGCCCTAAAGGCCAGGATGGTGGCAATGGCCGGAGACGCACCCACGATCCATTTCGAACCATGGATTCCCTATAACATCCTGCCCGACCGAATGGCTCGGGCACACATCATGCTGGGCATTTTTGGCCCGACGGTATTGAACGACCTGGTGATTCCCAACAAGATGTTCCAGTCCATGGCCATCGGACGCCCGATCATCACCAGTCGCTCTGAGGCTTACCGGGATTCGCTGGAAGGCGACGCCACGATTGGCTGGGTCAAAGGCGGTGACCCGGACGATTTGGCCGGCAAGGTGCATGCCTGGCTAAGCGCGCCGCACCGGTTGGCAAAGCGTGGTAGTGAGACCCGCACCCTTTTTGACCGATATTTTTCCATTGCGCGTCAGGCCGAATCGCTGGCCATGATCATCCACAGGGCCCTTGGGGAGAATCGCCCCAACCACGGCGCGCCCAATGATACGGACAGTCCACATGAATCATAGATCCTTGCTCGGCATCCCCTGGACAGCTCTGGCGATTTTTGTTGTTCTGGCTCTTGTTTTCGTATGCTTTCCCACCATCGACCTTTGGTTTGCCGGATTTTTCAGCGACCCCGGCACCTTGTTCCACCAGAACAATCCATGGCCGATACGCGTCATATACTACTCTGTGGAGGTACTGAGCATCGTTACGGTGGCAGCGCTGATAATCTTGCTGTCAACGGTTCTGATCAGAAGACGCCCGTTTTGGGGGCTAACGGCCAAGGGATTGGCATTTTTGCTGTTGGCCCTGGCTTTGGGCCCCGGACTGGTGGTCAACGAAATCAGCAAAAACGTCTGGGGACGTGCTCGGCCGGTACACATCGAACAGTTCGGCGGCAAGGCGCGTTTCACACCAGCGTTTGTCTTCTCGGATGAATGCCAAGGCAACTGCGCTTTTGTCAGCGGCCACGCCTCCTTCGGCTTCTATTTTGTGGCATTCGCCTTGTACTTCAGGCGTCACCGACACCTGTGGTTCGCCTTGGCCATCGGATATGGCGGCTTGATCGGTTTCGGCCGCATGTATCAGGGGGGTCACTTCCTCAGCGATGTTATTTTTTCTTTCTACTTTGTCTATTTTCCGGTGAGAATGCTCTACTATGCAATGTTTCAGCGTGGTGGGCGGTCATCGCCGGGCCTTCGCGCAACACGTCCGCGAGCATAAACCGTGCAAAAGCCTGAACGTTCCAGATTTCCAGAAAAATAATAAACTTAAGGCAAATGGCACTACAGCACAAAATGCCTTGACACAATCAAGACAATGTAATAAGTCGCATTATTTGCAATTTGGATGCACAATCCGCTCTTCTATCGATTACATATTGTTACGGCTTCCTTTTTCGATTGCCAAGCGCCCTCGGCAATCGATAATGTATTTCAACAACTATAGAAGATGCTGAAGTTCTTTTTATTGTGCTTTCCTTCGATATATGCAAATCGCACCAAAGCTTTTTTTGGGGGCTTGTTTCCTAACTGTTTTTGTTCTTCGATCGGACTTGAAGGTCGAAATGTGTTACGCACGGTCAATTTCAGTACCTGCGGATGCCCATTTCCTTTCTGCCATTTTTTATGCAACATCGGGCCGATACGGTTTTCGCAGGGGGGCATTGACATGTAGTCTCATTTTTGACATAGTCGGTTGCAAAAAAATGCAAATTTTTATCCTTCTTTCTAATACAGATACTGATGTGTAGCGCAGTTTTCGTTATGAAAGGGAAAAATCAGAAAATGGTCGACTTATCGAATTACTATCAACGAGATCCAGGAATTGGTGATACCACCCCTTCAGAACGTTTCCCAAACAATCATGTAAGCTTTTCCCCGTTATTAATGCCACTTCATTGGCTCGACCGTGTTCATCGCATATTCGGATCCATGGCATTTAAGTCAAAGCACGCGATGCTGAAGGAATACGACAGTGCTGCTCCACTTGATGCCTGTTTGGGAACCGAGGCGGAATTGAAACAGGTGCGAAAGCTCATAGTATCGTTTGCCGAAGGGTTTGACAACAACTCGCGCATTTCCGTTTTTGGAAGATTTTTTCTGAGAAGAATCGTATTGGACCTACTAAAAAACCGAAAAAGAGTACTCCGATTTTATCACTCAAACAAGGAATTTATTGAAACAAACGGTAAATTCAAAGCACCAGTGATCATAACCGGCTTACCTCGCTCCGGAACAACGCTGTTACAACGCTTAATTAGTGAAGACCCAAATACACGTTCGCCATATTCGTTTGAAATGAATATAGCGATACCCCCGATGGCTTCACAAGCCGATCCACTGAAGGACCCCAGGAGAAAAAAAAGCAGCGGTCGTGCAAGTATCTTTTCTTGGTTAGCTCCAGGCTTGTTGGAAAAATTCAGAGAATCCCACGTTTGGCTCCCAACTGAGAAAGAAGAGTCGTTCATCTCCATGCTTGCCCATAACGGCATATCTCAGATGAACAATTCAACTGCCGGAAAAAAGTATATCAATGATTTTTATCAGATCGAAGACAAACGCCTGGTATTCCGGTATGAACGGCTGTTTTTCACCATGTTGGATGCCTATCGCCCGGTCCGGTCGCACTGGACACTCAAAGCCCCAAATTACGCCCCCTGTTTTCCGATCCTTTTTGAAGAATATCCTGACGCACGCGTCGTTTTGGCACATCGAAACCCAATCGTCACCCTGCCTTCCATCTGCCGTCTTATGGAATCCTGGTGCATTGCATTTGATCAAGATGGTTCTTTCGACAAGCACCGGTTTGGGCAGTTCCAAAAGCCCTTTATTGAAAATTCTTTAATGGTGCCTTTCAACTACCGCAAAACACATTTGGAAAAAGAAGATCAGATATTCGATTGCATGTACGAAGAACTGTCGTCAGACCCGATAGCCATGGTAAAAAGAATTTATCAGTATTTTGATCTTGATTATACGTTACCATTTGAAAAAAGAATGATGGCATACCTTAAAAATGACAGCCAAAAAAAACACGGGCGACATAAATATTCTTTGGAAGAGTACGGGTTTGATGCGGACAGCCTTTATGAAGAATATAAAGACTATATGGAGCACTTCAACTTTAAAATACCTGGCAAAGCGAGTGTGATCCCAATGTGTAACACACTCAAATTCGTCGAAATTATAAAAAAATCAGTCTATCATGAGGTCCCCTATGCCCGGAAAAAGCTGACCTCATAGAAACGACCCTCTTGCTGCTTTAAGCAACATTCGGGGTTAAGGCGATTTCTGTCGCTCAGGCCACCAGCGCCGAAGGATCTCGCAGGCGCAGCGTTGGGCTTCGTTCAGAACCGCACCGGCAGCAGGCGCCTTCCCTTCCAGCCACTGGACATAGGTCACGGCATATCCCCGGCCACACACATCGTCGATACTGCGTTGGAACTTATTTTGCTTTTTCTTCCATTGAACCGGCAGTATCCCCACCTGGCAGCCGGCGGCCAGGGCCTCGTATACCATGGAGATGCTGTCGGCGGTCACCCAAGCGAAAGAATTCTCGGCATAAGCCGCTTCAATCCAGCCGGCGGGCGTATCCTGCGATCGAAAAAAAGAGACGTTCGCGTGGCCGTCATCGAGTTGGGCCAATGAATCGAGCATCTTTTCAGGCGTCCGGGGCGATGAAGAAATGGTCCATTTGCGTTGTTGCTCCCGGCGGACGATGGCCTCGACATGCTTCAGCACTGCGGCCGAGTGCCAGTGAAGGCTTTTCGGATCGCGACCGCCAATGAGGATAAGGCCTCGCTCAGGCCGATGCGCGCCGCTACCCGATACGGCTGCCGGCGGCCCGATGGTCACAAAGATGTTCCGCGCAGGACGCGGGCGATCGTGTCGCGGCACCAAGCATAGATCAAAGTGGCGGCGCAAGATGATATCCGGTGTCATGCAGGTGACCAAACGTCCGCCATGGCGTTGATGCAGACGTATCATTGGCAGATGGACACGTGAGCCGGTGCCGATGACCAAGTCAATTTGATCGTTGGGTGACGGTTTTGCCGTGCGCCATGAAAACGGCCACAGCCATTGGCACCATTGCCTGCTGGTATCCCATACGGATGGGGCTTGAAGGATTTGATGGCGGACTTGAACAGGGGTCATTCGCTTTAAAGCCGAAATGACTGCCTGAGTCTGCTTTTCATGTCCCGGCCGGCCATCTAGAACGGCGGTGATGCATAGCGGTGTCATTTCCTGTCGCTGCCTCTACCCCAATCTTGTGTCCGATGAAGCTGTTCGGCAATGTAGGCTTCGAAAACGGGACTGTCCGCTCCGAAGTCGATGCGGATACCCATGACCACCAGATCCAAGGGCAAGGGCCGACGGGCCAGGCGCACTTCATCTTTTTCAGTGGTGATCAATGCCTTCGCCCCGGCATTCATCGCAGACTTGCAGATTTGCGCGAGGTCGCTTTCTGAATATCCATGATGGTCGGGAAATTGTGCATGCCCTACGATACGACAACCCGCATCGATCAGCCCACGGCGAAAATCCCGGTTTCTGGCGATACCTGAAAAGGCATAGGCGCACAGGCCCTTCAATGTTTTTATGTCCGATATCTGACCCGCATTCGGGCCAACCACCCGAGAGACGAACGGCACATGCCGCGTAAAAAAGAGCGGCCGCCCTCCTGCAAAAGCACGCGGATCGGATGCGCCCGGGCAACAACGGCCAGGCTCACAACGGGTCATGATCAATGCGTGAGCGCGCCGGTGAGCGCCGCGCGGCTCCCTGAGCGAACCTCTGGGCAGCAACCGGCCATTGCCGAAGGGCTGCGCACAGTCCAGCAGAAGCAAGTTCAAGTCTCGGTGTAAGGTGAGATGTTGATAGGCATCGTCACAAATGACCACATCGATATCAAAATCGCGGATGGCCTGCATGCCGGATTTATAGCGCGCCCGGCCCACCAAAACCGGTATATTGCCGAGACTTAAGGCCATCATCAGCGGTTCGTCACCGGCCATGTCGGCGTTCATCAACACCCGACGGCCGTCGGCCACCACGCCGCCATGCGTTTCGGCCCGGCCTTTATACCCTCTACTCAAAATGGCCGGCCGGTATCCCAAGCGCTGCGCCAGTTGAGCCATATATACGGTCATGGGCGTTTTGCCGGTGCCGCCGGCGGTCAGGTTGCCGATGACGATGGTTTTGCAGGGCAGGCGTTGGCAGGGCATCAGGCCCGTTGCGTAAAGCCGGCTGCGCAGAACCACGGGCAGGCCATAGGCCATTGAAACACCCTGCAGAAAAGTCTTGAGCGCAGGCCAGCGCCCCTGATCGCTGTCTTCCAGGATCAGCCGTACACGTCTTTCAAGGGTTCGCAGCAAAGGGATCATGGCGCTTTACCCTGTGCTTGCAGCACTGCTGTCATTATCGCTACAACGCGATCCGCCGCGCCTTTATTTTCGTTGATCACCAGTTGGGCGTGCCCCCCCATGGCCTGCCGCTCGTTGAAGGCAGTCAACAGGTATTCCGCATGGACGCACAGTGTCTCGACGCTGGACACGCGGATGGCCCCACCCTTTTCAATCAGTTGTTCGGCACTATCCCGGAAGTCACGCATGTCCGGTCCGAACAGGATCGCTTTTCCGGCGGCAGCCGGCTCCAGCGGGTTGTGTCCCCCCTCGGCCACGAAGGTACCGCCAACAAACACCACGTCCGCAAGGCTATAAAGCGTGCGCAACATCCCGATCGTGTCAACTACCAAAGCGTCGCTGTCCCGGTAAGTCGGGTTATACTTCCAATCGGACAAAATGCGAACCGTCATCCCTTGATCGCACAACTTCCGGTACACCTTGCCGGCCCGGGTTGGATCCCGGGGCACGACGATGAGCAGAGGGCGGTAGCGGCCAAGACGCTGCCACAACACCGACGCGATACGCTCCTCGCCCTGGTGAACACTGCCCAACACCAAAACCTTGCGTTGCACCTGAATCCCCAAGTGCCTGCGCAAGTCATCGCCCGATAAAGGCCGATCCGGGTCAGGCAGATCAAATTTGACATTGCCGGTGACGGCCACCTTTGACGGCAGCACCCCGAGTTGACGATATCGAGCGGCATCGGTGGGGGACTGCGCGGCGATGCAGACAAACGTATTGAACACGCGTTGCACGAAATTGCCAAGCAGTTGGCACGCACGCAGGGAGCGATCGGAGAGCCGGGCGTTGACCAGCATTACCGGGATGCCTTGCTTTTGCAGATACCACAGGAAATTGGGCCAGATATCGGTTTCAACAATGACCACCAGTGCCGGATTCACATGTTGCACCACTCGCCGGATACTGCATGGCAGGTCATATGGAAAGTAGATGATCCTGGAGGTATGATGCACAAAACGCCGTTTGGCGATCTGCATGCCGGAACGTGTCGATGCTGACACGACAATGGGTCGATGGGGATGCTGGCGAACCAGCCGTGTGATGAGAGGCTCGGCTGATAGCACTTCTCCAACGGACAAGGCATGAATCCAGACCGGCCTGACGTGCTTGTTTTTGTCTGCTATGAACCCGTGGGCATTGTCGTGCATCCCCAACCGATGCCGCCAAATACGCCGTCGCTTGGGCCCTGAAAAGATCGCCGGTAGCAGTGGCAACGCTAAAAGAATGCCGAAGAACAGTAGCAGATTGTAAATCAATATCATGATATTTCCCAACACAACGCATTAGTCGGCATTGATCAATAAAAAGCCAGCCATGCACAAGGAGATGAAATTAACGCCCCACGCCGCTACGAACGGCGGCAGAATGCCAGCATAGCCTAGTGACATGCAGAAGCTAAAAACAATCCAATAGGCGAATGCGATACCCAGGCCATAGGTAACGCTTATGGCCAACCCGTCTCGGATCTTGCCCCGGGCGGCCAGGCCGGCCCCAATCAGCGTCAGCACAATGCAAAAGAACGGCCGGGCAGTTTTGGCGTACAGGTCAACCCGATAACGGGCGGCGTCGTATCCTTCGGCTTCAACCCGCTGGATGTAGCGATAAAGCTGAATAAAGCTCATTTCTTCGGTCTGGGGAACGGCACTGGAGAGATTTTCAGGTGTGAAATCCAGATTCACCCGATAGTCCGGCAAGAAATGCATCGCCATGCGATTCGACCGGTCATCACGCCGCTGGATGACCACCTGCGCTGTCTGCCATGAATGGCCTTGGTAAATGCCCTTCAAGGCGTCGAGACGTTCGACGAGTTGAAATTGACGGTCAAAAGTGTACCGCGTTACGCCATTGATGGTCCGGGTTTCAGGATCGTAAAGAGAAATGTGCAGGATATGCGAATCACTTTTAAGCCAGATGTCGTTTTGCCGGGTGGTGGTGATCTGCTTATCCATCACGTCCCGGAGCCAAATACGGTTGGCATGATTCACGGTTAACGGCGCCACGCCTTCGGCCAGCAGTATCATGAACACCATGGCCCCTACACCGCTTCTGAAGATGGGACCGGTCAGGGCCGCCAAGCTGACGCCGCAACTGCGCAACGCCGTCAATTCATTATTCTTGGCCATCAAGCCGAAAGTAATCAACACCGCCAAGAGAATCCCCAACGGGGTCACTTGTTCAATGATCAACGGTAATTGGAAGACGAAATAAACAACCGTGCGGCGCAGGGATACGCCGGCTTCCATGAAATTGTCAATCTTGTCGATAAAATCGACGGTCACATAAATACCCAGGACAATAACCAGAATCAGGATAAAGTACTTGCCGATTTGTCGGGTGATGTATCGGGAAATGATGGTCATAGCGATAATGGCGCACGTTTCAGGATGAACAAAATGGGCCCATTCGTTTCTTTTCATCCCCTATGTAAGACGTTTGGTGTAGGACCGGCGCAGTTGAAGCCGTCTGAACCATTTGGGCGGCGCAGGCAGCAGCAATGATTTTTCTTTTACGGTACGCACCATCAAAACGACGCCGATGGCAATGCTGACCAGGTTGGGCACCCACATGCCGATCGCCGGCGGATAATCACCCGATTCCCCCAATACCCAACCGGTCGAAAGCATGATGTAGTACAGGAGAAAAAAGAGCAGCCCCAAACCGATACCATAGGCCCGTTTGGCCGAACGCGCCCGGATCCCCAAGGGAACCGCAAGCAATGCCAGGGCAAGATTGGCCGCTGGCAACGAAAATTTTTTGTGCCACTCAAGCAGCGCCTTGTAGTAACGTTTGTCCTTCTGATTTGACGTCTGGATGGTCTCGCGTAAGCGGGCCATGCTCATCTCTTCCACATGTTGCGGCCCCTGGCCCATGACGGTAGTCTTTTTCTGAACATCCAAACGAATATCATAGGTGCCGAATTGCATGTCGCTGGTGCGCTTTTCGAAAAGATTCGTCTGGTTGATCGTTCCATTCACAAGACGCAAGTTGACGGCCAACTGTTCACGATCAAAGGTAAGCCGTCCCTGGGGCGCCACTACGGTAATGGTCAGATGGGGTGAACGGCGATCCTCGATGAACACGTTTTTAAGGATTCTGGTGCCCGGATCGATCTCGTGAATGTAGAGCACCACCCCCTCAAAGCTGTCGATGAACTGTCGGGGCTTCAATCCAATATCCACGTGGGACGAAGCTGTTTCGTAGATCAGCAGTTTGGTGGCCTTGCGCCCTTCCGGCAGGCCGTAGACGGCCATGAAG
>JABDRH010000364.1 GCA_013041835.1 Desulfatitalea sp.
GATTTTGGGTGGCGAACACCGTGAAATTACCGGGTAACGCATGGGTGCGCCGATCAATGGTCACCACCCGCTCCTGCATGGCCTGCAGCAGTGCGGCCTGGGTCTTGGCCGGCGCGCGATTGATTTCATCGGCCAGTAGAAACGTCGTGAAAATGGGACCCTTGACCAGTGCAAAACTGCTTTTTTGCAGGCTGAACACATGGGTGCCGGTGATATCAGCCGGCATGAGATCGGGCGTAAACTGGATGCGGCCGAAATCGCAGCCGAGGACGTGGGCCAGGGTGCGCACCAGCAACGTCTTGGCCACACCAGGCACGCCTTCGATCAGGGCATGGTGATTGGTGAAAATAGCGATCAGGGCGCTGTCGATCACTTGCTCCTGGCCGATGATCACTTTGGCGATCTCCTGTTTGGCCTCGGTCAGCACCTGCTTCAGCATGTCGGTCTGGGTCGTCATGGGTCCTATCCTTGTTTTATCCGTTCACAAATGGTGCGATACACCGTCACCGGATCTTTCCGTCCCGGCGCGCTCCGGTAGTCATCCACCAACTGTCGAATCTGATCGAGACGTTCGGCGGACAAGCGTTCAGCCGCCTCACTGCTGCGCCAGGCATTGTGGCACACATCTATCAGCCGGCCGCTGTGAATATGCTGCTGTACAAGATTTACCCAACCCTGAACCGCTTCGGCGCCAATGGCGGCATGCTGCGCTTGCCAGACGGTTTCGGCCGAGTGGGGTACGAAAACGGCTGCCCTTCGCCACAGGATAAGCACCGCCAGTACGATCAAGGCCGCGGTCACGCCGTACAGACGGTATTTCCGCATCAGGCCGGCAATACCCGGCTGGCGATGCAGCCCGTGGTGCAGCTCATCGATGACCAAGGTGTGGTCCGGCGGAAAGAGCCAGGCCAGAAAGGCAGACGCACGGTTGGTGCGCAATCCTTCGTTGCTCAACAGGAAGCTGTCGGCCACCACGACCACCACACCTTGGCCCCATGTCCGTTCCATGACCACCGGTGTATCCATCCAGCGGTAGATGGCGCACCAGGCAGGCTCGTCAGAAATTAGGGTCAGCGGTGACCGCCACGTGATCGTATCCGGCAGGCCGGCGGGAGCATCGGTTTGACGCCGGGCCGAATCCGCCAGGGATTCCGTGGCCGTGGCCGTTACATTCAGTTTCAAGGCAGGCATGAGGCCGATCCATTCCTTTTCCGCCGCCAATTCCGCGTCATCGTCATCGGTCGCATCGGATCGATCCGCCTGGGTCTCCCGCCCTGCTTGCTCGGACGCGGGACCTTTTTCGGATGGCGGCTTTTGAGCCGCATCATCCCGGTCCATCTTGTCTTGCCCGCGACGCGTGTCCGGTTTTCCGCTTTTTGGCCGGTAAGTCAGCACCAGGCGCCCCCCTTGCTCGGAAACACGGTCCAAGAGATGATGCATGCCCGTACTATTCTGAAAGGCGCCGTCCACAACCAGGCCGGAGAAAAGATAGGTGTTCCCCTTGGTCATCTCCACCTGCTTTAAGGGAAGAAAGTTGCGCCTGACGCTATCACCACCCAAGGCATGCAAGCCCTCGTATAGCGCTTGCATACCCAGCGGATCACTGCGCAGCGAAGAGTAGGCCGGGTAGATGTCTCCGGCGGAAAAGCGCATCTGAAACAACCGGGTCAGCCCGACGGCAAACAGCATGATGCCTATGAACACAACGGCGATCGATCTATGCGGCACTGCGGACAAGGGCGCTGATCCTCTCTTGATTGGCGATAAATTGGTCCAATTGATCCCGGGCCACCGGGTGCATGCCGTACCAGGTCCGTTCGAAGGCCGCCATGCATTGATCGAACAGCCGGGGCAGATCGGGTTCGACATGGGATCGCCGGTTCAGTTCGGCCAGGTACTCCCGGTTGGACTTATGACGGGCGATAACGACCCGGCCATGATCACCCAGATGCGCCAGCAACGCAAGGTAGAACGCCCTCAGGGCTTGACGCAAGTCCTGCCGCGCCATCAACTCCCAGGCCAAGCCCATCCAGCGGTCCCGGGGAAGATCGGCGGCCGATATATTTTCGTCGTTGATGTCGACAACGGGGACGGCTTTGACCGAAGCGAGCCGCTCCTTGACAGCCATCTGGTACAGTAGACGCCGCCGGATGATCAATAACACCAGCAACACCAGAATCGCCCCGATCCCATAAAATGCGATGCGAATCACCGGCCGCCAGTCCGTGCGGGATTCTGGCGCCAACTCCGACTGAGGAAACACGCGCTTGAGCCACTGCTCCAGCGCGTGCAGCCAGCTTTCAATGGCCTCCACCACGGCCTTGACCTGCCGTTTAACCCAACGCAAGGCGTGCCATAGCCACCCTGTCTTTTCCGCCTCCGGTTCATCAGCGCGCTCC
>JABDRH010000366.1 GCA_013041835.1 Desulfatitalea sp.
GCCGCATACAACCGAACAAACCGCTGCGTACCAAGCGCATACTCAATGGTACCGGCAAAGAAATAAAAGACCAGACAATCGATGAGAAATACGATCGGGGCATTGGGGTCATGAATGAATGGATGCGTGAACAACTGCCACAAGCCGAAACGGGCGCCGGCAACCGGATTCAACGCCAGCCGGCTATAAACGGGAAGGCCCATCCAATGTTCACAAACCAGGGTCAGAATATAAATGGCGGCATACCCGATCAGCAAGTTTTTACCCACTGATGTGAGCGGCGCCCCGAAGCTAAACGTCGGTCGACGACCTTGTGGAAACATTATGGCATCCTTTTCAAGTCCATTAATGTAATGACCGCATTATACACAAAAGCGACAGCCGATGCCAATCCAATACACAGCCGACCGCATGGATGTTCAATGTGTTTCGCGAACGGGCATGTATAAACGCAGCGGCAATTGCGGAGCCGGCCACTCAGGGCTTGCACAAAATCAAGTTTGCACGCTATGCGCCCGGCGCCAAACCCGATTTGTTTGATCTGAATGCAAATATTGCCCAATGATCCCCGACATGGAAGGTCAAAAACAAGAATCCCCTTGCCCTGCGGCAACGCGCAGGCCAAGGGGATTCTTTTCGGATGGAGGTAGTGTGCGGTGCTTCCCTTTTTACTTATGTACAAAAACCATCGCCCGGTTGAGGTCTGCCGACCAAGAAGGAATCGCCCTGGCGTAACTTCTCAATAAGTTATGGGAGTAATTTCAAAAGTTTTGAGTGCCGTGTGATAATTACAGGTAGTTATGGCTGGCGTGCAAACTTGATGACTCCCATAGGTTGTTGAAAAGTTACCCCTGGCTGCCGACTGCCTCAACGCGAATGGTATCTATACGGAGTAGCTGACCAATCTGGCCCAAATCTGCACGCCGAAATACGGAACGTATTTACACGCGAGCCCTTATGTGCAAGGCTTTCCATCGGTGGTGATGCTCAAGTCGACCTAGAAATAAAATCTTAAAACGACCCGACTGTCTATACCGGCATTGGTTGTTTCAGAATCGCCATTCGGATAACCATGCATTTTTCCATCTAATTCTTCATAGTAATATTCGACCTCAGCTCCCATTGTGATGTGGTCAGTGAAAGCATATTCGAAACCAAAGGTTGGAGAAACACCAAAACCGGTAGAATCGAAATCTATGCTGTACGGGGTATCTTCTACTTTGCAGCTGCTATCTATCATGGCAGTGAGTAGCCAAAGCGTTGACAAAATCGACAGGGAGAGCATGCGAAAATGATGGACAGCCTGAAGTTGGCGGCAATCAGGCTGTCCATCGCGGGGGTGGGCAGGGGCAAAATGATCAAGAAGAGAGTCGCTGCCAGCAGCAAGGCCCGCACCAGGTCATTATGCCGAGTGAAATTGTGTAGCCAGCGATGCATCATCGGCTTTCGGTCCATGTCCAAAGAAAGCGGTGTATTCCGTTGGTTCGGTTGCCACCTGCCCACCTTTACCCCTCACTTTTTCATCCGTAATCTTTGTAGCGCTCAATTTCATAAACGCGATGCAAGTATATTTCGGAGTATAGCTCCGCCTGGTGGGTTACATATGGTTCTAACCCATTGGCTACGATTACGGCCGCAGCATTTGCCTGCCCGGTGGAACGTCTTTTATCGAGGACGATTCGAGCAGGATCAAAAGCGATGGTTAGGGAATAGCATTAAAATCGAATCCTGGTAACTGTCCTTTAGGACAGGGGGGGAAGGCGCCAAGGTGGAACAGCGGCGCCTATACAAGCAACCCATGTCGAAGCGCAATGGCCACGGCATGGGTTCGGTTGACCGCGTCTAATTTGTTCTTGGCGTTTTTCAAATGCCATTTGATCACACGTTCGCTGCGGTTCAATATCGTGGAGGTTTCCCAGGTTGTCTTGCCGACCTCGGTCCATTTGAGAATTTCAAGCTCCCGGGCCGTTAGTTGTAGCTTTTCATTGGCTTTGTGCGCTAACAGGTGGGGCTGGTAGATGTATTTGAACGATTCCGCAAAATGGGGGATGAGATAGCGCAGGATACCGGCCGTGCGCTTGTCGTTATCGATCCGGCCGCCGCAGAAGGCAATATAGGAGATAGCATTGCCATGCGAGTTGTTTACGGCCGCGGACCATCCGTCACAGTAGCCATAGTCAATGGCCAGGTGCATCGATTTAAGATCTTTGCCATACACCCCGCTGGACCAGACGGTGCGCCAATGCTGCAGTTGCCAGGTTCGATAGGTGGCCTGAAACACCGGGCTTTTTTGGAAGTAGCCCTCATGGGTATATCGATGCAGAAATTCATCTGAGAAATCGAGCGGATAATGATAGTAAGCCGGCGGTTGGCTGTTGTCCACCGCCTCCTTGTCCGCAAAGATGCTCAATGCGGCATCGAACCGGACCAAGGCCTTGACCCTTTTAAAACATCCCTGATATTCCTCGATCGTCTTGGCCGCACTTGCGTCATGCACAATTTCCAAAAGTGCGAGAAGATCTCCTCGCGGAAGCGCTTTAATATAGTCCATGGATCACCTCACCACTGATGCATTTGTTGTGAATCGCGCGTCGGGGGTGTGGCCGCCGGTACGAATCTCAAAAGTTCGTATTTTGCTTTTCTTTCAACCGCCACCGACAGGTGCAAGAAAAACCCACTTAAACCCTGAACCATTTCGGATGCATCGATCGGCATACAAGCCAATCATGCACAAAACCACGATCCTCGGCACAGAATTCGATAAAAAAATCAGGTCAGCATCAGCGTGAGGGGCAATGACGTCAGCACAAATCGCGTACAAAACAGTCACTGGGTCGAATCGCAGAATTTTCCCGTGATGTCAATCTCTAAGGCAAAATGTGTTCAAACCGCCATGCCGACCGAACGCGCCGGCACGGATTTTCGGCGGCATTGGAGCCCGGCATTACGGTGCGAATCGAACCGTGTTCAAGGAATCCTGCATAAAGGCGGCATGATTGGCGGTGAAAATAGGCGGATCGCGTCGCACGATGGGTTGCACGGCCGGGTGTTTTTTGAACACCCGTTCCACGAAATGCCGTACCCTGCGGCGACCCCATCCCAAGGGATGCTCGAAATCCCGGTACAGGGCCAGATCACCGGCGTAAAAATCGTGAAGGGCCATGCCGCCGGCTTGCAGGCTGCCCACGGGCAGATTGAAAATGGCCACGTTGAGAAAGTCGATGGACGCCCGGTGGTCGGCCACGTAGTTCAGCGTGTCGCGGGCAGCCGCTTCATCCTCGACCGGTGTTCCGAAAAGCACATACACGTAAGTCCGGATACCGGCCC
>JABDRH010000368.1 GCA_013041835.1 Desulfatitalea sp.
CCTTGAGCCAGGGGGGCGACATCCTGATGGATATCGATCTTCAAGGCGCACGCCAGATGCTCCGACACTTCCCCAATGCGATTACCATTTTCATCCGCCCCCCTTCTCTGGCGGTACTGGCGCAACGCCTGCGGGAAAGAGGCACCGACGACGAGGCGACCATCGCGCTGCGCCTGGAAAACGCCAAAGCGGAAATGGCCGGCGCATCTTTGTCCCGCCATGTGGTGGTCAATGATGCATTCGACCAGGCCCTCGACGAACTGATCCAACTGGTGCTTGACTATCGATCCTCATGACGACCCGGGTAAAACACCACAAATCCAAATCCGGCGATGCCGATCTGTTGTACGGCTTCCACCCGGTGCGCGAGGTGCTGAAGGCCGGACGACGCGCCGTGGAATGTATCTTCCTGGCCGGCGGCCGTGGCATGCCCCGGCGGCGGGAGATCGCCGACTTGGCCCAACGGGCTGGAATTCCTGTGGAGTTGCGCACCCCTTCTGAGTTAACCGCCTTGGTGGGGCACACCGGCCATCAGGATGTGGCCGCCAGGGCCGCCACCTACCCTGCCTGTTCACTGGAAACGCTGTTGGCGCGCAAACCCGACGGCACGGCGCCTCCCCCGTGGCTGTTGCTGCTCGACCAGGTGACCGACCCGCAAAATTTCGGCGCCATGGTCCGAACGGCCCATTGCGCCGGCGTTCAGGGCGTGGTGCTGCCCAAGGACCGATCCGCGCCCCCATCGCCGGCCGCCGTCAAGGCTTCGGCCGGTGCACTGGAACATATGCGCGTGGTTTATGTGACCAACCTTGTCAGCGCCATGAAATCGATTAAAAAGAACGGATACTGGATTGCCGGTGCCCACCAGGCGGGTCGTGTCAATCTTTTTGAAAGCGATCTCCGGGGTGCCCTGGCCCTGGTCATTGGTGGGGAGGAGAAGGGACTTCGGCCGCTGGTGCAACAGCATTGCGATTTTACGGTGGCCATCCCCCAATACGGCGCGGTAACCTCACTGAATGCATCGGCCGCCGCCGCCGTCCTTATTTATGAAACCCTGCGGCAACGGCAAAAGGTCCGGTCGTGATGCGCCGGATTCATCGCGTCCACGGAACCGGTTCCGAACCCTGCGGTGATTTCCGCCCCAGTGCATATTCCATACAGCGACTTTACCTTGCGTTACACGCTGCGGATGATAAGTATTAGCGGTTATTCATATTACCATCTGGCCGGACGGCAGACATGCTTACCGGACGGTTCCCAGGAGGAGGCGAAAAAAAACTATGGACAACTCACAACCTCAAAAAATCACCCTTACCGCGCACGGCGCCCTGCAAGTGCCGGATGTGCCCATCATTCCCTTTATCGAAGGCGACGGCATCGGCGTGGATATCTGGCCGGCCACCCGGCATGTCATAGACAAGGCGGTATCGGCCGCCTACGACGGACGCCGACGCATCGAATGGAAAGAGTTGCTGGTGGGCGAAAAAGGATTTCATCAAACCGGTCAATGGCTTTCCGATGATGCCTTGAACACTATCAGTGAACATGCAGTGGCCATCAAAGGCCCCATGACCACGCCTGTGGGTACCGGGATTCGCAGCCTCAACGTAGCCATTCGCCAGCGGTTGGACCTGTATGCCTGCGTGCGCCCGGTCAAGTATATTGATCCGGTGCCCAGCCCCATGAAAGCCCCGCACAAAATCGATATGGTGGTATTCCGCGAGAACACCGAAGACTTATACGCCGGTATCGAATGGCAAGCCGGCAGTGATGAAGTCAAGCGAGTGATCGATTTTCTCAACACTCAGATGGGGACAACCCTGACCGGACCCACCGGCATCGGCATCAAACCCATCAGCGAGGCCAACACCAAGCGATTGGTGGCCAGGGCCATCACCTATGCCATTGAGTTGCAGCGCCCCAGCGTGACGCTCATGCACAAGGGCAATATCATGAAATTCACCGAAGGCGCCTTCAGCCGCTGGGGCTACGAAGTCGCCAAGGAGCATTTCGCCGATCAGACCCTCACCGAAGCAGAGCTGTATGATACGTATAACGGAAAAGCGCCTGACGGCAAGGTGGTGATTAAGGACCGCATTGCCGATATGCTGTTTCAGCAAGTGCTGCTGCGGCCCGACGAATTCTCGGTGATCGCCACGCCCAATCTGAATGGCGATTATATCTCGGACGCATTGGCCGCCCAGGTTGGCGGCTTGGGCATGGCGCCGGGCGCCAATATCGGCGACAGATGCGCGGTTTTCGAAGCGACCCATGGCACGGCGCCCAAATACGCCGGTCTGGACAAAGTCAATCCCAGTTCCCTGATCCTCTCCGGTGCCATGATGCTCGACCACCTTGGATGGAATGAAGCCGCCGACCGGGTGCGTGCGGCCCTTCAGGCCACGGTGAGGGACGGTGTGGTCACGTACGACTTGGCCCGGCAGATCCAAGGCGCCAAAGAGGTGGCTTGTTCGGCCTTTGCCACGGCCATTGCCGAACGGCTGTAAGCACTTTCGGCTGTAATGATTCCTTTTCAAGATACGAGATCCCGGCTGCCGGTTGCCACCGGGAACATCCACACGGAAAAGCACCCCGGCAGATTCCGGCGGCTGTTGCGAACCGGATTGGCGGCCCTGTTTCCAGCCATCTGCCATAGCTGCAAACGGCTTTATGCAATGCCGGATGCCATGCACCAACCGATAGCAGCGGCATCCCCTGCCGAATTCTTCTCGGCGGTCATGGCGCCGTATCTGTGTGCCCGATGCCGTAAGGGGTTTACGGCTGTGGCGTCGCCGATGTGCCCCCAGTGCGGCAAACCCTTCGTGTCGCCCCATGGACCGGATCACCTGTGCGGCGGCTGCCGCACCTGCGCTTTCCGTTTTCAAGCGGCCAGGGCTGCCGGGATTCACGAAGGCGTATTGCGCATGGTGGTTCACCAACTCAAGTTCAACAGCCGGGATCACCTGGCACCCCCATTGGGCCGGCTGCTGTGGCATGTCCTGCGGCGACACTGGCGCCCGTCGGACTTCGACTGCATCGTGCCGGTGCCCCTTCATGCCGGCCGTTTGCGACAACGCGGATTCAATCAGGCGCTGCTTTTGATCCGGCACTGGGCGCGTTGGGCCGCGATGGACGGCATTGTCTTGCCACCCGGCTGGCTTGGAGACGACGTATTGGTCCGCAGGCGTCCGACCCGCCCCCAGACGGGCTTGAACAAAGCCGAACGTGCGGTTAACCTGCGCGATGTCTTTGCCGTTGCCAAAAGCAGCCGCATCCGGAGCCGGCGCATCCTGCTGGTGGATGATGTACTGACCACGGGAACCACGACCAACGCCTGTGCCAGCACACTTTTGCACGCCGGCGCTTCGGAGGTGCGGGTGCTGACCCTGTCCCGCGCCTTGCTGGAGTAAAGCGCATGCGCTGGGTGTGCGACGGCATGCTGCGATATCTGCAATTTCCAATGCTGGCGGAGTTGCACGGTTTCCGGCATGGCATTTTCACGCGCTTTTCGGTGGCGCAGGATGGCCGCAAGAAACCGTTCAACATCGGACGCGGCGGCCCATTTTTGGAAAACGAAACGCTATCCAACCGCCGGCGCATGATCCGGGCCACCGGATTCCCCACGGCTGTTTATGCCCGGCAGGTGCACGGCGCCGATGTGGCGACCTGGACGGCGGATGCCGTGCCAAGCACCTTCGATGAAACGGCATCCGCCGACCTGCAGGGCGATGCCCTGCTGACCCGAGCGACAGGCACCGGCCTGGTGATTCAAACGGCAGACTGCCAAAGTGTCATGCTGGCCGATCCCGTGGCTCGGGTCGTGGCCAATGTGCATGCCGGCTGGCGCGGAAGCATCCAAAACATCCTGGAGCGAACCGTACAGACCATGAAACAACGCTTCGGTTGCCGCCCCGAACATTTGATCTGCGGCATCGGTCCCTCCCTGGGACCATGTTGTGCGGAATTTATTCATTTTCGCCGTGAAATCCCGAAATCCTACTGGGTCTACCGCCGGGAAGGCGATCGGTTTGATTTCTGGCGCATGAGTACCGATCAGTTGGTGAAGACCGGCGTTAAGCGCCGCAATATCACCGTCAGTGGACTATGCACGCGCTGTAACCCTCAGTTGTTTTTTTCATATCGCGGGCAAGGCCGGTCGGCGGGGCGATTCGCCGCCGTGATCGGCCTGACATCATAACCATCGGCAAAAGGGATAAGCATGCTGCAACAACGCGCCACCGTATTGTGGAATCAACCCGCCGGGCCATCCGTCTTTCGCCTGGGCCTGAGTTGTCCATCGGGCTATGCGGACGCCATACCAGGTCAATTCGTCATGGTCCAGACGACTGAGGGCATGGTGCCGTTGCTGCGCCGCCCTTTTTCCATCTTCGGTCTGATCGGCGACCGGAAACGACCTGAAGGTCTGGAACTGCTCTACCGTGTGATAGGAAGCGGCACCGCGCACCTTGCCCGCTTGAAAACCGGGCAGCCCCTGGACGTACTGGGCCCATTGGGTCGTGGCTTCACCCTATCGGCCGGTATGAAACAAATCTATTTGGCGGCCGGCGGCATGGGGGTGGCACCGATCCGCTTTCTGGCGGTCCACCTGGCCGCCCGGGACATTGATCTGAGTGCCTGCCGTCTCTTTCTGGGCGGACGCAACCAAAAGGAGCTGTTTTGCCGCGACGAGTTCGCCGCCTTGGGCATGCCTGTCACCCTTTCCACCGACGACGGCAGCCAAGGCCGTCAATGCCTGCTCACCGATCCGCTGCAAGAGCTTGTTAGCACCCAACAGCCGGACCTGATCGCGGCGTGCGGCCCCCACGGCATGCTCGTGTGCGTGGCCGGCATCGCTGAAAAGCACCATGTGGCCTGCCAGTTCTCCATGGAGACCCTCATGGCCTGCGGCATGGGCGCCTGCCTCGGCTGCGCCGTACCAGCGGACCGAGCACAGGATGGCTATCGCCATGTTTGCACGCACGGTCCGGTGTTCAGCGTGGGCGAAGTGAATATAGTTCATTAACAATTGGCGCATTGTCCATTGACTTGGACCGGTAGCTGTGTTAATTGCTGCACCTTCGATTGCGCCGCGAAGACGGCCTTGAAAGACTGCTCTTTTTATGGACAAGGAGACTCGGCGTTACATCAAGGAGTTGGCCTATTTCAGCACCATCGGCCTGTCCATGGCGCTGTCTATTTTCATTGGTCTGGCCATCGGTGTGTATCTGGACCGATGTTGGGATACGGCGCCGTGGCTAACCCTGATCTTCATGGGGCTGGGCATCGCCGCCGGGTTCAAGAACATCGGCATGGCCATCAAGAAGCTGCGCAAGTTATAGGAATGAATAAGACATCAGGCAAAGAACGGTGGATATTCAACAACGGCTACTGCATTTCATAACCCGCGCCAACTGGGTGCTGTTTGCCCTGGCCAGCCTCGCCGGCCTGTGCTTGACATCCATTGATTTCGCTTTAGGCATCGTGGCCGGGGGGTTGATTGTTACCATCAACTTTCACCTGTTGTCTCGCACTTTAAAAGAAGCTCTGGCGCCGACCAGCCTCACCTCCCACAACGTGGTGCTGGTTAAATATTACATCCGATTTCTCGTCAGTGGCGTTATTATTTTCATTCTCATTCAGCAGCATTGGATCAACCCGCTCGGGTTGTTCATCGGTTTATCCGTCGTGGTCGCGAGCATCACCCTGGCCACGGTCATAGAAGTTAAGCGACTCATTTGCAAGGAGGCGGTCTAGGAATGCATCCATACCCGTTATTGGAAAAGTTTTTTGGCTTGTTTGGTGAGGGGGCGCAACATTTTGCATCTGAATACAACATTGTCCTTCACTCATGGCTATTGATGTTGGTTTTGATCATCGTCGGTGCGATAGCTGGAAAGAGTGTCAGATTGATTCCAGGCCGACTTCAAAACTTCATGGAAACAGTTGTCTCGGGCATAGAAGAATTTATGGTCGAAACCATTGGCGAGGAGGGTCGTTGGCTTTTACCCTTGGCGGCGACTATTTTTTTATATGTCTTTTTAGGAAACCTGATGGGATTGATTCCTGGTTTGCTTCCGCCGACTTCAAGTCTTAATACAACACTTTCATGCGCCTTGGTCGTTGTTACGTTCACCCACATTATAGGCGTCAAGTACCATGGCATCGGATATATCAAACACTTTTTAGGGCCTGTATGGTGGATGTCACCGCTTATTTTTATCATTGAAATAATTGGACATCTCGCCAGGATTCTCTCTCTTTCGATTCGTCTCTTCGGCAATATGATGGGACATGAAATTGTACTGGGCATTTTGTTTCTTTTGGCAGGCGCCTTTCTAGCGCCGCTTCCCATAATGGCCATGGGCATATTTGTCGCTTTTGTTCAAGGTTTTGTTTTCTTCTTGCTGTCAATCATTTACTTCCAAGGCGCCATGGAGCACGCTCATTGATTGAAGGGTCACCAGCCATATTTTGGTTTCGGTTGTTGCCATATTGGCAAACTATAAAGTTTGGGTTAATGGAAGAAGCCCGATTTACAAACACTTCACAAGGAGGTAGGTAAACCAATGGAAGCTCAAGCATTACAGTTTTTCATCGCATGTGCCACTGCCGCCGGTTTCGGCATCGCCATCGCAGCCTTCGGCTGCGGCATCGGCCAGGGCATGGGCCTCAAGGCCGCTGTTGAGGGCATCGCCCGCAATCCGGAATCTTCCGGAAAAGTGACCGTGACCATGCTGATTGGTTTGGCCATGATCGAGTCGCTGTGTATTTACGCACTGGTTGTTTCTCTGATCCTGATTTTTGTTCACCCCCAAAGAAACATCATCGCCGCTCTGCTCGGCGCCCACTAGTCCAAGCGAGCATCTAGATTACAAGAAAGGCAGCTTCTGTGTTGCAGAAGCTGCCTTTCTTCTTTCTAAACCATCAACAACTTCTTCAGATACTGCCCGGTGTATGATCCCGGCAGCAAGGCGATCTGTTCGGGCGTTCCGGTGCCCACCACATGGCCGCCCGCATCGCCGCCTTCCGGCCCTAGGTCGATGATATGATCAGCGGTTTTGATTACATCGAGATGATGTTCAATGACCACTACCGTGTTGCCGCTGTCTACCAATCGCGCCAAAACCTGCAGCAGCCGTTGGATATCTTCCATGTGAAGGCCGGTGGTGGGTTCATCCAGGATATACAGTGTTCGGCCGGTGCCGCGCTTGCTCAGCTCCCGGGAGAGTTTGACACGCTGAGCCTCACCGCCGGACAAGGTGGTGGCCGACTGCCCTAGTTGGATGTATCCCACGCCCACATCGCTCAGGGTCTGCAATTTTTCGCGAATGGCGGCAATGTTGCGGAAAAAGTCTTTGGCCTGGTCAACGGTCATTTCCAGAACGTCGGCGATGGTCCGGCCTTTGTAGCGTACTTCCAGGGTTTCCCGATTGTAGCGCTTGCCGTGGCAAACATCACAGGGCACATACACGTCGGGAAGAAAATGCATCTCTATTTTAACAATGCCGTCTCCGCTGCATGCTTCGCATCTCCCGCCCTTGACATTGAAACTAAATCGGCCCGGCTTATAGCCGCGCATGCGGGCATCCTCGGTGCGGGAGAAAAGATCGCGGATGTGGTTGAAAAGACCCGTATAGGTACTGGGGTTGGATCGTGGCGTGCGCCCGATGGGCGACTGATCCACATTGACGACTTTGTCGATATGCGCCAAACCATCCATGCGCTTATAGCTGCCGGGGTCAGTACGACCGGATTTCAGCCGACAGGAGACCTCATGGTACAATGTTTCGATGACCAGGCTCGATTTTCCCGATCCCGATACGCCGGTCACACAAATGAAAGTTGCCAGTGGAAAGCCGACGTCGATGTACTTGAGGTTGTTGTGACAAGCGCCGGTGATCGTCACGGCTGCACCGTTGCCCCGGCGCCTGGTGTGGGGGATTTCAATAACCCGTTGCCCGGATAAGTATTGTCCGGTGATGGAAGATTCAGCCGCCATCAGATCCTTGGGCGACCCGGCAAACACCACTTCTCCACCGTGTCGGCCGGCGCCGGGCCCCATGTCCACAACGAAGTCGGCGGCGACGATGGTCTCCGGGTCGTGCTCCACGACAATCACGCTGTTGCCCAATGCTTTCATGCGCGCCAGGGTGTCGAGCAATTTTCGGTTGTCCCGCTGATGCAAGCCAATGCTCGGTTCGTCCAGAACGTACAGCACGCCGGTGAGCTTGGCGCCGATCTGGGTGGCCAGCCGGATACGCTGGGCTTCTCCGCCGGAGAGGGTATGGGTGTTACGACCCAGCGAAAGATAAGCCAAGCCTACATCGTGAAGAAATGCCAGCCGTTGGACAATCTCACGGACGATCTTGTCGGCGATCAATGCCCGTTGTCCGTCAAGGTGCATGGATTGGAAGAACGTCATGGCTTTGTCAATGGACAGGGCAGTCACTTCGTGGATGGCCATGTCTTCCACTTTCACGGCGCGGCTCTCGGGCCGCAAACGGGCGCCCCGGCAGGCGTGGCAGATGTCAAAGTCTTTAAAAGATGCGGATTGCCGCCCGACCCAAGGAGCCACGGTGTCTTCACGCGGACCGTGCCTTTGGTCAGGTACCGGCGACCGGGCATCGATCCGGGGTGTCATGCCCAAGCCGTCGCACTGTGGACAAGCACCGGCAGGTGCATTAAATGAGAACGTTGCCGGCGTCAACTCGACCAAGGCGATACCGCAGTGATAACAGGCGGCTTTTTCACTGAAGCGAAGGATCGCCGCCTCGCTTGCGGCAGCTTCCTCGGGGAAAAGGATCTCGATCCTACCTCTGGAGAGCGAAAGCGCCAATTCCATGGAATCCGCCAGCCGGTTGTGAATATTTTGCTTCAACACCAGCCGGTCAACCACAGCTTCGATGGTATAGTTGCGGTCCTTGCAAAAGGGGGATACATCTTCTATCTCTTGAATTACACCGTTGATGCGCACCCGGGCAAAGCCCTCCCGGCGCAGTCGTTTCATCACCTCGGCATGTGGGCCCTTTTTCTCTTTAACCAGCGGCGCCAAGATAATCACCCGCCGGCCGGCTGGATAGGCGGTCACCGCGTCGACCATCTGATCGATGCTGCGGGTCTGGATAAGACGCCCGCAACGATGACAGTAGGACGTTCCGATGCGGGCGAACAGCAAACGCAGGTAGTCGTAAATCTCTGTGACCGTGCCCACCGTGGATCTTGGATTGTGAGCCACCGCTTTTTGCTCGATGGCAATGGCCGGTGACAGCCCTTCGATCAGGTCCACCTCGGGTTTCTCCAAACGCTCCAGGAACTGGCGGGCATAGGTGGAAAGGGATTCAACATAGCGACGTTGTCCTTCGGCATACAGGGTATCGAAGGCCAGCGTCGATTTGCCCGATCCTGACAGGCCGGTCAGCACCACCAATTGGTCGCGTGGAATATCCAGATTGATATGTTTCAGATTGTGCTGTCGAGCGCCTCTGATTTTGATCATATGTGTCTATTACACCATGCACGAATTGTACTCAAACTGAAAGGCGCTGCCGGCGATGAAAGACAACGCTTGGATATCCAATCGAAAGTTTTTTTTCGTCAGTTGGGCTGACTGTGGTGCCCGCGGTTTTTTCATCTTTTATCGAAAAAAATCAAAAACAGTAGATTTTGATCAAAATTCAGAGAAAATCAGACTATGGGAATTGTCGAAACATTGTCAATAACTACGGATCTGCTTAAAATAGTTAAAAAAAAGTCCTTGTCCGAGACGTGGCTATTTGACCGTTGTTGCCGTGTCAATCAATTTTTTATTTAATGATTATGGAATGTTAGAATATTATTTGGATTGCGTTAAGCTTCCTTGAGGAGAATTCACGTCTTTCGTGATTGACACCCCATACGTCTTGTCATATTTATCCAACATACTTTTCATGAGGCGCCACTTTTCTTCTAACTCTGAAATTCCTTTATCTAGCAAGATTTCCCCGAGAATCATCTGGATTTCAAATTGGTAAAAAGATCGTTTTGGAAACTGTCGCTGGATTGTTTGTTAATAGGAAAAAAATCGATAAAGGCATGATGCTATGGAGCTTATTTGGGAAAAAGTGAAGTCCGCGCTGAAAGAACAAATACCGTCCAATATGTTCCGCATGTGGATTGAGCCCCTGCGCCTGGCCAAAGTCGACGCCGAAGTCATGCAAATTCAGTGCCCAAATATCTTTTCACGGAAACGGGTACTGGATCACTTCAACGAACTGATCTGTTCGGAAATGAATCGCGTCGCCGGGCAATTGATGACGCTGGACCTGATTGTTGCAAAAAACGGAACCGCCCCCGTCGACAAAGACTTGCTGCCCCAGCAGCTACCTTTGCCCAATATGGCGCCCCAGCCCCACTGCGGGCGCCTGCTGCGCAGAGACTATACTTTTGATCAGTTCGTCGTCGGTAAAAACAATGAATTCGCTTACTCGGCAGCGCTCTCCATGGCGGTTCGCAAGGGCCTGCAACAAAATGCCCTCTTTCTGCTGTCCAAAACCGGCATGGGCAAGAGCCATCTGTCCCAGGCGGTCGGCCACAGGATCATATCCGAATCACCGGCGGAGCGCGTTTACTACATGACGGCCGAAGACTTTACAAACGAAATGGTGACATCTTACAAGAGCAACACCGTCAATTTGTTTAAAGACAAATACCATAATGGCTGTGACGTGCTGTTGTTGGAGGATGTTCATTACTTGAGCGGCAAAGGCCGTACGCAAATCGAATTGGCCCACACCCTGGATTCACTATATAACGAGAACAAGACCATTATATTTTCAAGCTGCTGTTCTCCATCCGAAATACCGAAACTGAGCGACAATCTGCGCTCACGCCTGGTGTGTGGGCTAATATCCAATATCGAACCACCCGATTACCGTATGCGATTCAAGATTCTGCAGCGCTTCGCCCAGGTCAACAACTGGCGTATACCCAAGGAAGTATTGGAGTTTCTGGCCACTGAACTGACCCAGGATGTGCGCCAACTCAAAAGCGGATTGGTCGGCGTGTCCGCCAAAGCCTCGCTGTTGGGGGTCTCCATCGATGTTCCCCTGGCCACCGATGTGATTAAAAACATCGTGAATCTATCGAAGACCGTTTCCATCGGCAGGATTAAAAAACTAGTCTGCAAGTACTACAATGTCACCCCAAAGGATTTGGTTTCACGCTCCCGCAAACAAGCCATTGTTCGTCCGCGGCAAGTGGCGATATACTTGGCCCGCCGCTACACGGATCAACCCCTGCAAGCCATCGGCAGAAGCTTCAATCGCTACCACGCCACCGCGCTTCACGCCATCGGGGCTGTTGAGAAAGGCATGGCGCAAGGCGGCGCCATTCGACGGCACATCGAGTACTTGTCCAAAAAACTTGAGACAGGCGATTTTTAGGGCGCGCGCGCACGCGCATAAAATGGAGGGTGCAAGACAGACCCGCTATCGCAGCACCGCATGGATAGAATCTGAATATAACGGATTTTGGGGTCCCATCATGACTATCCTCGAATCCGATAAAAAGGCCTATGTGCGGTCCTCGCGGGCGGTCGTAAAGCCTGCCCCTACATCGTTTTGCCATTTGTCAGCGGCTGTCATAACCCACAAATTTTTTAATTACAGGAGGCATTGAAAGCCAATGGTGTCATGCATCATAGTGACGCACAGCTTTTGTGAAGTCAACAGCATTGGGGGCAGCACTCCCCAAAAACCGTGATAATCTGGATAGAACTACTGGACGGTGATGAGCATGCCATCCTCCGCAACATATTCCGAAAACATCTCCATACGGATATTTTGCTCCTGTTCGATGGCGCAACGGATGCGCAGAACGCATTGCCGGGCACAAATGGGATCGGACATGGAAAAATCTCCGAAGCAGTCCAATTGTTCTACCATTACCGAAACGACGCGCTTTTCGAGGCTCATTTGTATTCCTTTATTGTAAAAGGGCCAACATCTCGGAATGGATTCGAGCATTGGTGGCCAATATCTGTTTACCTTGGATATCAAAGGGGCCTCCGGCATAATTGCTC
>JABDRH010000186.1 GCA_013041835.1 Desulfatitalea sp.
CATCGTGGCCGATTACAGCGGCGAACATGCCAGGCCGTTCACCCACACGCCCCTGAACCAAACTTTCGAGCGCTGACATTCCCATGCCCAAATCGCGATTGTTATCGGCCAGGCGCATCGTGGTCAAGGTGGGCAGCAATGTGCTGACCGCGGCCCAGGGACTGAATTTGGAAGCGGTTGAATCCCTGTCCACCCAGATCAGCAGACTCATCGACAAAGGGCTGGAGGTGCTTTTTGTGTCCTCGGGCGCCATGGCCGCCGGCATGCGCAAGATGGGATTGAGCCGCAGGCCCGATGAAATTCCCAAACGACAGGCCATGGCCGCCGTGGGGCAGAGCGGCCTGATGAACGCCTACGAGACAGCCTTCGGTCGCCATGGCAAAAAGGTGGCGCAAATTCTCCTGACCGCCGAGGACCTGAACAACCGCCGTCGCTATCTCAATGCCCGCAATACCCTGCATACGCTGTTGGAATGGCAAGTGGTGCCCATCATCAACGAGAACGACACCGTCATGGTGGAAGAGATCAAGCTGGGCGACAATGACAACCTGGCCGCCATGATCACGCTGCTGATGGACGCCGATTTTCTGATCAACCTGACCGATATCGACGGGCTTTACACCCAAGACCCGCGTACCCGCCCCGACGCGCACCTGATCCCCATGGTTTCGGTGTTCAAGCGCGAGATCGAAACCTATGCCAGTCATATACCCGGCGCCCTGGGGCGCGGCGGCATGCTCAGCAAGATCAAGGCGGCCAAAAAGGTCAACGGCGCGGGCGTGCCGATGATCATCGCCAACGGGACCACGCCCGGGATGCTGCTGAAACTTTTCTCCGGCGAGCCCCACGGCACTTACTTCGAACCCGGCAGCAAAAAGATGAACCGCCGCAAATGCTGGATCGCATACACCCTGACCCCGAAGGGAACCCTGATCGTCGATGATGGCGCCGAAAAGGCCCTGCGCCACGGAGGCAAAAGCCTTCTGTCCATCGGCATCCGGGAGGTCCGCGGCGCTTTTCGCGAAGGGGCGGCCGTGGCCATTGAAAACCAGGCCGGTGCCGCCATCGGCGTAGGCCTGGTCAACTACAACGCCGCCGATATCCGGGCCATCATGGGCATGCAAAGTCATCGCATTTCGGAAATTCTCGGCGCCAAGCCTTATGACGAGGTGGTTCACCGGGACAACCTGGTGATCACCCCCCATCTTTAAACACAGGCGGCTTTGGGGCCAACGGAGGCCCCCTATCCCCGAGGAAAAGCCGGCCGGGACCACCGCTTCGCAACGAAGGCCGAATACAGGCAGTATGCGTCCTTTGACACGCCTTGAAGACAGAAAAAGTCAGGCGCAATAGGGTCTAGTCTTTTCCGCCAATCGCCTAAGGGCTCGCGCGAAAACAACTTCACATTTTCATGCGCCGACCCACTCTCACCCGGCTGCGCTGCAAAAAGACAGAATATCACAATATTCTTTAATTGTCGTGCCTTGCCAAGTGAGCGCCGCAACACCTAAAAATGTAAATTAAATTTTTTGCGCGAACCCCAAGCTATTTTTTTTCTTTGGCTTTTTTTGATTTTTTCATGCGGTTGTTGCCGGTGCTGCCGCGCCAGATCTTACCCCGCTTGGTACGCCGATCCCCTTTACCCATGGAAAACCTCCTTGTAGATAATAAACTCAGACCTTTATCCTACTTTACGGCGCATGCCAAGTGTAAAGATCCCTGTTGACATGGCGGGGGGATTCCATTAGGGAAGCCGGATTAAGGAGCCAGCAAAAATGAATCTACCCAGCACGGTGGAAGCGATTGTGGCCGGCATCAAGCCGGTGGATAGGACATGGATTGAAAAGGCGCGGGAGCGCACGACGCAGTTGGTGATGCCCCCCAGAGCCTTGGGGCGGCTGCACGGCTTTTCCGAACGCTGCTGCGGCATTCAACGCACCCTGACGCCGGTGCTGGATAACAAGGCCGTGGTGGTCATGGCCGGCGACCACGGCATCGCCACGGAGGGGGTCAGCGCCTTTCCCCAGGAGGTGACCGGCGCCATGGTTCGGACTTTCCTGGCCGGCGGCGCCGGCATCAACGCTATTGCCCGCCACGCCGGGGCCAAGGTGTGGGTGGTGGATATGGGCATTATTCCGGCCATTGATCCGCGGAAGGTGACCGGCGGCCACCTTTTCAAAATCAGCAAAATGGGCTCCGGCACCGCATCGTTGGCCTGGGGACCGGCGATGCCCCGCGAAACCGCCGAAAGGGCCGTGGTCACGGGGTTTACCCATGCCGCCGAGCTTTTCCAGGCCGGGGTCGACCTTTTGGGAACGGGCGATATGGGCATTGGCAATACGACGCCCTCCGCGGCCATCGGGACCGTGCTTGCCGATTGCAGCCTGGATGACATGACGGGGCGCGGCACCGGCATTGACGATGATGCGCTGGTGAATAAAAGAGCCTTGATCGCCAAAGGCTTGGAGATTAACCGGCCTGATCCGCGCGACGGCCTGGATGTGCTGGCCAAGGTGGGCGGTTTTGAAATCGGCGGTATCGCCGGATTGGCGCTGGCCGGCGCATACTTCGGCAAGCCGGTGGTGGTGGACGGTTTCATTTCCACGGCCGGGGCCCTGATCGCCCAGAGTCTATGTTCCACCGTCACCGACTATCTTTTTGCCGGACACCAGTCCGAAGAGCCGGGGCACCGCCTCATGCTCAAGCGACTCGGATTGACGCCCATTCTGGATCTGGGATTGCGGCTGGGGGAAGGCACCGGCGGAACATTGGCCATGACCATCCTGGACAGCGCCGTCCACATGTTCAAGGAAGTGATGACCTTTGCCGAGGCCGGCGTGTCGGAAAAGACGCAATAGCCGATTCTGCCTGTACGCGGACACGCAGCTACTTCAGCGGGTCATGCCCTGCCACGGAGTACTTTCAACAAGCACCAGAAACAGAAAAAGTCATTGACCGCCGGCAGCAGTGTTGCTAAGGGTTCACGCAAAAATAAATTTACATTTTTAGGTGTTGAGGCGCTCATCCGGCAAGGCACAAAAATTAAAGAATATCGAGATATTCTGTATTTTTGTAACGCAGCCGGGTGAGATGGATCGGCGCATGAAAATGTGAAGTTATTTTTGCGCGAGCCCTAAGTGGATTGAGGTCCTCGATTTCGGAACCGGCGTTAAACAAAAAGTTTCGAGCACGGCCAGCAGCGCGGGGGGCGCTATCGCTGAGAGAGCGGATTTCCGGGAGCTCGTTTTTAAAAAGTTGGTGGACATTTCATCACCTAAACTCTACCTTGCCTGCGCGGATGGCACGCATCCGGTTCGGATTGTAATCGTTGGCATAAAAACTCTACCTTGCCTGCGCGGATGGCACCCACATTGATGAAATAGTATTGGAGCTGTGCCGGGCAGGGACGGATAAAATTAAGTTCATGGAGTACCGTATGAAAGACTGTATCATCAGCCAAGTCTTAGCCATGGGCGGGGGGAATTTCCCCATCGAAACCGTAAGGATCAATTTCGGACAAATCCTGTGGGTATATGCTCAACAAAAGCGGTCGGGCGGGCAGGCCGCCGGAAACGTGGCGACAGGCTGGAATCTTCAAAGAAACTGCAAACTGTAAAGCCATGATGCTCTGTCGGATGAAAGAGGACTCAACCAGTTCCCAGGTCGAGGAATCTGTCAGTTGGTATTTATACAGCAAGCTCATTATACATAATACAGCGGTGGTGTAAGGAGATACTCACATGCTGAACAAGTTTACCCACAATGGCAAAACATATTGCATCAAGACTCCTTTGGATTCAGGCTATGTCGAGAAAGAGGTTGTGATATTCAATGGGCTTGAAGATATTCAATCATTTTTTCAGGCCGCTTTAAACGATTCCGACGCCTAGGCCATAATCATGAGCATAGCCAAATGGAACTATCCATTTTCCTGCCGGCCGCCGAAGAGATGTCCTGAACCCACTGAGCAAGAGTTTTTGAAATATTTTGTGAGCAAATTTACAGTGGCGAACTCACATTAATTGAAAAGAAGCATGCAACCGGTATGGAGATAAAAGATCTGAAACTGCCACAATGCTGTGTCGATACGATTAAAGAAATAAACGAAAAATTTTTCTCGGTGATGTCTTGACCTCAGTAATAACAGTAGCTCCATTCTTCCAGGCGATTTTTTACCCTCCGGGATATAGTAAATGGGCCAGCATATCCTCCACGGTACTGTCCATAAGTATGCAAGACTGGAAGAACTTCGGTGAAGATATCATGAGAATACCAAGGATGACGCGTACAATTGCATTGAAAATTGCAGAACGTCATGCCGTAATTCATGAAATCAATTCCGATTACAAACCGAAGATATTCTGGCAAGGAGTTGTGAATGCCTTTTTGTCCCCATAAATCGATTATAGGTCTATTGGCCGTTCCGGTATTCCTGGTTTTGTGCTTTGGTGTTTCACCCGGAAACTGCTCTGATGAAAAGGTTCAAGAAGCCTGTAAAAATCTTCTAAAATCGCTGATGGCTCAGGATAATCCGGATATCGCTCCCCTTTTAAACCGGTGGGCGGACGACCTGAAAGCCTCTTCCAATGATTCAATTGATGAACATATGCAAGCCCTTTCTATGCTGCGGAAGGCGTATTCCCAGGCGCTTTCAAGGATGGAGCAGTGTTTGGATGGCAGCACGCCATCATCTGGAAGCTACGATCCGGCGTGGATGGAAAAGTTTATTTCTCATTTTGGCGTGCCTTATTTGCGAGACAAGGAAAAAAGTGTTTTAGTCAATTTCGCAATGGTCATGAGTGGATCTACTGAGCGGTGCTGTGGTCCGGAAATGGAAAAACTTATTTTTAAAGAGTCGGTATTGTATAATGCCTATCGATACTTGCTGAATGCGTTTCTAGGCTTTTATGACAAGCAATCCCAGGAATTCCAAGATGCATTGAAAACTCGAAAAGAAGCAGCGGAAAATTTTTTAAAATTGATAGATTTCGCTTCGTGGACAAAAGTGCTGTTGGGCGGCAAGCCGGCGCGTCCACTCTCCGAAATTCAAGCCAGGAATTCGGACAAAGCCATCCATGATTATTTCATCGCCAATCCACCCGGTTGCGATATCAACGTTTTTAGGGCAATAG
>JABDRH010000384.1 GCA_013041835.1 Desulfatitalea sp.
GCCGATGGGGGTGCGATGAATCTGCCAGTTGATCTGCTTCTGGGAGCTGGGTTCATAGTAAACACCATAGATTCGCAGTGCCGTGGATAATTTGTCCGGTTCAGGCACATTCGGCAATTCAGACTTCTTGGCTGTCAGCATCAGAATGCAGATGCCTAAAATGGTCGCCCCCAATGCGATCTGAACCACTTGAGTGGGCAGGGCCAACCCGATCATGGCACCGGCGATGGCGCAACTGGAGGCGATCAGTGCCACCGGTATGGCCAGCCGCAGACTCGCCAGGTTGCCTTTCAGCAGGCCGGGGCCGGCAGCGAGCGCACCGCTGAGTGCCACGAGCAGACCGGCACCCCGCACGAAATCAAGGTGAAACGGGAAAAAGCCGCTGATGATGGGAACGAACAGTACACCGCCCCCCACGCCACCCAATACGGCGAAAATTCCCATGACAAAGGTGGTGGCAAACAGCACTAGCGGCCAAAACCACCAGGCATGACCGTCTTTTGCCGGCATCGCATCTTCGCCGGAATGACCGGCGAAGGCGACGATGGGCAGTGCAACCAGAAGTACAACCATGAGCAAGATGCGTAACTTTTTCGGTAAAAGCATTCGATCCTCCGTGGGAAAGTGAACGGTTGAAGCGTCTGTCTGATTATTTTTTCTTTTTCTTTTTTTCAGACAACTTCTTGGCGGATTCGAAATCACCGGCTTCAGCAAAAGTAGCCGCCATCATGGTATTTTCGAATTTTTGCTTGTAAGTGTAGGCTTTTTCAATAACCTTCGTCAGTGTCTCGATATTGACCGGTTTTTGCAGATAATCAAAAGCGCCCAATTCACGCGCCTTCGATTCTATCTCCGCTGTGCCGTGTGCGGTCAACATGACCACTTGCACTCCCGGATAGGCCTTTTTGACCTTCTCCAATATCTGAAGCCCGTCGATATCAGGCATTTTAAAATCGAGAATCATGACGTCGGGCAGTTTTTCCTCTAATTTGCTCAAGGCCTCTTTACCGTTAAAAGCGACTTCCGAGCCCATCTCGCGCGTTTTGATTCTTTCGGATAGTGTTTTTACAAATTCTTCCTCGTCGTCAACCAATAAGACTTTGATATCTTTCACTGCTTATATCTCCTTCGGTTAAAAGTAAGATTATAGAACGGTTTCTGGCCGATATCGTCATTACTTTACCAGGACTTGTTGATCATGATATTTTTGATTCTCTCTTCTGATTTCTTTTCGACCAGGATCATTTTCTCGGCTTGGGCTTTGTGAATTTTTTCCATCAACGCGGACAGATCCGCAGGTTTTTCCACCAAATCCATGGCGCCGAGCTTTATGGCTTCAATCCCCTTTTCGACAGTGGCGTGCCCTGTCAATAAGATGACCTGAAGCTCAGGTCTTTTCTCCTTTAGGATTTTCAATGCTTCCAATCCGTCCATCTCCGGCATGCGCAAATCCAACACGACGGCATCGTACGTCTCCGTTTCGACCCTTTTTAACGCCGCTTGCGGAGAACTCGATGTCTCTACGTTCATGCCGCGTGTACGCATCCTTTCCGCCAGGTTGTCGAGAAAATCTTGTTCATCATCTATGAGTAATATTTTTTCCGTCATGTTCGCCTCCTTATTTGTTGGCAAGAAGCGTGTTTATGGTATCCTCGGTTATATACCGGCTGGTATCCGCACTGGTAACTTTAACCGCAACGCATGCCGTTCCGATGTCACATCGAGTTCGCCGCCAATTATCTTGAGCAGTACCGCGATGGAAGGCAAGAAATCCTCAGCTTGCATGCGTTCGCGGACCTTGTCTATCCCGCTGTAACGGATGATGATGCAATCGTTCTTGCGTGTGCCTGAAATTCGTATGACTTTGTTAACATCGGCCGCTGACATTGTAAACTCGGTGCAACGCCACAAAAGTTGCATAAGATGAAATGAATGCGTGTGTAAAATCAGCTTCTCGGCGGTAGGTTCGGGCGTCAAGGTCACCCCTCGACTATTCGCCAAACGTTGTCCCAGTGCCAAGACCAAGGCCAATAGCTCAGTCACGTCGATACTTTGTACAGGGGTATCGACGCTGTGGGCAAAGCGGTTCAGGTTTTTTACCACTGTGTCCGTTCGAAAGACACGATTGACGATTTGATCCGCAACACGGCCAACTTTTTCCGGTCCCAGGGATTGACCTTTTTTCTCCTGCTGCACCATGTCCTGAAGCAAACCGGCGGCCTCATTAATGACGGCCAGGCTGTTTTTGATTTCATGGGAAACCGATGCTGCTATTTCACCAAAAAACTTCAGGTCATTGATCGTGCCTGTAGAAGTATCGTATTGCATCATGGCGTACCCTGTTTTTTTATTGCTTCGTTAAATTTTTCGATCAGACGGCTTATTTCCACCGGCTTTACAAGATAGAAATCTTTACCGGTTTCAGCACTGCCGATATGATAGTAATTTTCAGAGCCATGACCCGTTAAAAAAATAAACTTCATTTGCGGATTGTTCTTTTTTAACTGTCGTTTGAGCTTAAAACCGTCCGTTTCCGGCATTTTGATATCCAATACAGCAATATCATACGCATTTTTTTCTGCCTTGGAAAGCGCCTCACTGGCGCGTGTTACCCAATCGGCGCTTACGCCTCGATATCCCAAACGTTCCGCCAATGTAGAGACCAGTTCTTTTTCATCATCCACTAGGAGTACACGCATGGACTTCCTCCTTTTTTCCAGGTTCCAGCGGTAGATGGATGGTGAATGTCGTTCCTTTGCCCAATTCACTCTTCACGTCGATTCGTCCATCCAGCTCATGAACCAGACTATAGGTAATGGACAGACCAAGACCGGTCCCACCCGCCGCTGTTTTGGTTGAAAAAAAAGGTTCAAACATATGCTTCAGATTTTCGGGCGCGAGTCCGCATCCCGTGTCGGAAATATCTATCCTTACGGTGTCGTTCGGCAATTTATTCGCATGCACCGTGACCGTCCCACCGGTGGTCATGGCGGAAAAGGCATTGTTGATAATGTTCAAAAAGATTTGCTGCAATTTACCGCGGTCACTGGTGAAATCGGGTATGTCGTCTCCGATGTCGATCACTACGTTGATCGATCGAAATTCGGCTTCCTTGGATAAAAACCCAAGCACCTCATGCACCAGCTTTTTCAGGTTGATGACTTGCAGGCTCACATGCATATGACGGGCGAAACTCAGCAACTGCCGGGTGATCCGACTGCAACGCACCACCGAGTTTAAGATGGAATCCATGGTTTCCATCAGACGCGGATCCTCCTTGTAGTCCTGCTTGAAGGTAAACATGTCTTTGACAAGCCCTGCTTTTTCATTGATGATCGCCAGTGGATTGTTGATTTCATGGGCCACGCCGGCGGCCAAACGGCCGATGGACGCCAGTTTGTTGCTGTACTCAGCCATGTGCAGATATTTTACACGGCGTTTGTCCACCTGACGCAATCGTCGCACCAAATAGGTGGTAATGCCGAGAATCCCAAGGAGAATAATGGTAATGCTGATCGACAGATACCTGATGAGCGCCATTTGACTCTGGTGCCATGTCTCCATCGCATTGCGTTTTTCATTGACGACCATCAGGATATACGGCGTATCCGGGATATAGCGGTAGCCGACAATCAGATCCGTTCCCTGGTACTTCAGACTTTCGATGACTTCGGTTTCTTTTGAAAACGCCGGCACGTCGAGGGGGATTTTGTGCAATACATCCCCGAAGGTCGAGGAAGGGGTTTGGAGTGTTCCGGAACGGTTGATGATGAAAGCATCGCTGTTCTCGGTGGTCTTGTCTTCCGATAGTATTGGTGAAAGCTGATGCTCGATAGCCGACCGAAGAATATAGTAGCCGCCGTTCGGCAACGCCTGCTTGATGGCAATGACCATGTGCGGCACACCCCGGAATCCGTAGAACACCTCGCTGATGAAATGGCCTTTCTCTACCACATTGACGAACCAGCTTTGACCGCTGTAGTCGTTTCCGGAAAGTTGATACGGGCCCACGTAGGTTCTTTGGATACCATTGGCATCAACTACCCCCAAATCCGTGAAACCGCCGAAACTGGACCGTAAGCTTGCCAGAATGGCGGTTAGCCGTTCGATATCGTTTAGTGCGCTAAAACGGTTGTCGTGGACGATATATTTCAATGCATTTTGTCGTTCATTGAAGAAGAACGCCACCGACCGCCAGTTGTTCGACGTCAGGCGTGAAGTTTGTGCCACGGCGTCGGCCACGACCGAATGTTTGGTGACGTTGTAATCGATAACAGCGAAGAAGATGACGGGGACGATGGCAAAGCTGGCGGTCAAGAGAAAAGAGAGGAGCCATATGAGCCTGAAATTCAATTCCTCGCGGTGGTCTTTGGGGTCAGTATGGGTCATTCCTTGAATATTTTGAATGATGCGCTGTTTCAATGTAAATTCCCTCTTGATGCCGAATTGTTCCTTTTTCCGTCTACGATCCAGATATCGTCGCGAATCAATTTTATCCTGTTGAGAGTTGTTGTTTTTTGTGATGCATTTTTTCGTTTGCCTTCTTCAAGGTTTCGCTTAACAGATCGATATCCACTGGCTTTTGCATGTATGCGAAAGCGCCGAGCGCCAAGCATTGATCTTCGTCCGCTTTTGATCCGTGGCCGGTAAGAATGATCACCTCAATATCCGGATGGCGCGCTTTAACTTTGCGCAGCACTTCGGTCCCGTCAATACCGGGCATTTTCAGATCCAGCACCATGACATCCGGTTCGTCATCCGCCACTATACTTAAAGCCGATTCACCATCGTAAGCAATTGCCGAACCCATATCCCGCATCAGCAGACGTTCGGACAACGTCCGGACAAACTCACGCTCGTCATCCACCAAAAGAACTTTGGATGGAACTTGAAAATTATAACGGCGATAGGGGGTTGTTTGATGAAGGCCCTTGGCGATGCGTGTTTCCACCGATTTCACGCCCGGCGTCTGATTCACGACTTTCTTGAGTTCTTCTTCGAGTCTTCCAAGCATGAGGACATTGTTACGCAGGGTCAGCGTCACCATACCGTCCCGAGCGGTAACATCGACAGCATGGCCCTGCTCAGCCAGCGCCACTTGCACTTGCGCGGCAAGGATGAAGTCCTCTACGGCTTTTAAGGACGCCTGGGTGGGTTGGATGACTTCGCTTTTTAAATTATTATCCACCAATGCCACAATTTCGTCGGGTGCCATCTTATCCGTCGGCACGACAATATCATACAGAGATGGGTCCCACGGGTCTTTGATGTGATGATGAAGGCTTTGCACCCATGCGCGTCGGGTTTGGTCTTCCGCGTGAAGCGCCGACAACGCCTCATCTTCGCCGATGCCGCGGTTTTGCCCAAAGGTGCGTATTCGCTGAGCCATGCCGGCGATCAGGCAAAGCCGCAGGATATGGTGAATGGTATGGGGAATCAGCAATCCAGCGAAGCCATCGAAAATGATATCCTTTTTCGTTAAAAAATGGGAAAGCGCCAGCCTGAGAAAAGCCACGGAGCGCTCTTTTTCGTGTGTGAATTCGTTAAAGACCGAGTCTTTATCGGACATGGCGCGGCTGATTTTCCTTTCGCTCAGACCCGAAAGTTCACTGGCTCGCTTGATAATATGCTGATCCTTCAGCCATTTGTAGCCGGTATTTTCTGCAAGGCCGCCGCAGAGAGCCTCCGCGTTGCAGCAGGTTCCACTGAAAATGGTCATGGCCGGCATACTTTGATCTCCTGTGTCAGTCGCATCTTCTTCGTTCCTTAAAAATAAGCTTCAGCGGTCTGCTCCGGTCTGAGCATTTTTTTGCAGGATTCAATGATATCACCGTACAAGGCGCTGGCGTCATACAAGTTGTATGTTTTAAAACGGACAACACCATCAACCATGGTAAAAATAATCAGCGCTGTTTTCCTAGGCGGCATAGAGGCGATGGAGCCGTCTTTTTGACCTGCTGTGACCGCCTCTTCAAAGATATCCACCAAACAGTCGTATATGGCTTCCAGATGCTGCCGGCACCCTGGAACGGAGACTGCCATTTTATATGGAAAATAGCGGTGTAACAGTAAAAACGCATTCTCGAATTTGCCGGATAGGTACATATAGAAAGATACCGCAGTTTCAATGGCTTCCATACCGCTGCTGAATTGACGATGACTCATGAACGAATTAAATTCGTCGATGATCAGTGCGCGCGTTTGTTCCAGTACGGCCAGGAATAATTTTTCCTTGTTTTTGAAATGATAAAAAATCGTTCCTTCTGCGACACCTGTCATTTTGGCGATTTCGGCGGTAGAGGTGTCTTTGTACCCGCTTTGGGAAAACATTATGGTGGCTGCTTGTAAGATTGCTTCCTTGCGTGTCATGCTCTGATCCAATACAGGACTGAGTGTTTGCTCAAAAAAGCTGAGTGATTGCTCAGTACTATCTTTTTTTTCACCACATGTCAAGCAAGTTTTTCGATCTAAATTGAATGTTGCTTTGGATTGATGCGACAAAGAGGATAAGGTGCTGAGTTTATATCGAATTGGAGGGGGTGGCATCTCGAGTATGATGCCATTTGGCCGTCATGGCTGCCACTTCGTCGAATGGGCACTATCCATGAACCCTAATGAAAAAGCTGGTGTAACCGTTCCATGACATCATCCATCGCTTTATCGCTAAAGCAGAAATGGTGATCGAGAAAAGCGCGCCTTAGCTTTTTGACTTCTTCTTTGACTGTCTTGCCGCGCAAAATCACATCGGCCATGAGCTGGGCGGTGGCCTGGAATGCTTCGGCCTGCATGCCGAAGCGGGTCATCTCAGCCGTGCCCAGGCGAAGGGCGCCGGCGGCGGTGAAGCCCTCTTCTTCCGGGGCGGCCTGGTAGTTGCAAATGATGTTGTTTTCTTCCAGGCGGCGGGCGATGGCCGGGCCCTGGGCATAACCGACGCGAACAATGACCTGGTGCGTTTCGGTGTAGCCGATGCCGGGGTCGCCGGCTACTGTCAGGCCGACATCGGCCAGGGCGCGGGCAAAGACTTTCGCATTGGCCAGCACACGGGGTTGGTAGTCATCTTTAAAAGCGTTCATTTCCATGGCCGCCAACAGTAGACCGAGCAGACTGCCCAGGTGATGGTTGCTGACCGCGCCGGGAAAGGCGCGTCGCTGAACGGCTTCCCACAAAGGGTAGCGGACAGTGTCGTGGGGGTCCATATCGGCGGCCACGATGCCACGCTGGCTGCCGAAAAAGGTTTTATGGGTTGAACCGGTCACCACATCCGCGCCTTCCATGAACGGCTGTTGGAAGTGGGGGCCGCACAGGCCCAGCACGTGGGCCATGTCATATAAAAGCACGGTGTCCAGATCCAAATCGTCGATCATCCGCCGCATGGCGGCCACCGGCTCCTTGTGCAGGGTCATGCTGCGTCCCAGAATAATCAGTTCAGGTCGGTGCAGGGCCATCAACTTGTGCGTGGCTTCGATGTCCACTTGAAACGGATTGTCGGGTTGAACCGGAACATTGATCACGGCAGGTCGGTCCAAAGCCGGGTCGCGCCTGACAAAATCGCGCAGGGCCCCCATGGGCTGAGCGCTCAGATGACCGCCCCGGATGATGTGATGGTTCATTACCATGCGCATGCGGCGCTGTTCGCTTTTGCGGTCGGCGCGGTTGAGGTGGTCGAGCATGGCGCCAAAGAGCACCATGTTGGCCATTTGCCCGGAGATGGGGCGTATCTCCGCTTGGCGGCATCCGAGGAACAGGCGCAGTTGATCGGTCAAGGCGGTCTCGACGGCCGCGATAAAGTCGGTGCCTTGGTAGTAGAAAATATCGGCATCGGCAAAGGCTTTCACCTTTTTGTGTTCGGCATAGCGGCCCATGGGATCGGTAATCGAGAGCAGGCGCACTATCGGTGATGGACTCTGCTCGGAGGGAATCAGGTTGATGCAATGGCTGTTGCGCCACTGATGGTTTTGGATGGCACGCTCCACCCAGGTCTTGGCGTTGGCGGGGGTTGCCAAAGCCTCTGCTGCTTTTACGGTCAAGGTCTGCTGGAAGGTGGACCAGGTAAATGGGCGCGCCCGCGGGGGTGCATCGCTGCGCAGCAGGAAAGGCATGACGCCGGCTTGTAGTGGCTTACCGCGCACGTCGATCATGATGGTATCGCCAGGCGAAATGCGACTGTCCATGAGCGCCAGGCCGATGGCGCGCTTGTCGTTCCGGCCGTCTGGGCCGGAGACGAGCCCCTTGCCCTGGAACTGCCAGAAGGGGACCATTGTACCGCTGGTCACCCAGCCGGCTGGTGCATCGTCCCGGAAGAGCGGGGCGCCGGTCCGGGCAATTCCCTTATCGATCAATTCAAAGGGACGAACGGTGTAAGGCAGCACGTGGTGACCGGTCTCATCGCCGTTGATCAATTGGTTTAAGGCTGTAAACTGTCGCAGCAAGGGGGGGCGTCCGATGAAATCGCCTTTGCAGGGTGAGAAGCTGACGGCAAAACGTGCCAAAGGTACGCTGAAAATGGGGATAGGCCGGTTCTGCGGATCGCTGCCCAACTCGTGGCCGTACAGCGGCATGCCGGCTTCCAAGCGCAGCGTGTCCCGAGCGCCAAGCCCCACTGGATGGGCCCCTTCGGCGATGAGTGCATCCCATAGGGATCCGGAATGGCGATGGGCCACAAAAATCTCAACGCAAAGCGGCTCCCCCGTGTATCCGGTGCGGCTGATCCAAAGATCGGTGCCTGCCATGCGTGCGATGCTCAGTGCATTGCGTCTGGGTTCGGGCAATGCGCCGTCGTTGAGTAGACCGCTCAGCACCGATTTGGATTGGGGGCCTTGCAGGCTGAGCATGGCCAATGTGTTCGTTCGATCCAAGAGGTGCAGCGATTGGAACCGCGAGCTTACGTTTTGCAGATGATGCCAGTCCTTTGCACGGTTGGCGGCGTTGACCACGAGTAGATATTGATCTTCGACAAAGCGGTAGAGGTAGGCGTCGTCGATTGCATGCCCGTCCCGGTCGGGTAGCATGGTATAGTGGCTTTCACCGAGAGCCAGTGCCGAGGCATTGTTGGTGAGGACATGCTGTAAGAAAGGCAGCGCCGATGCGCCTTGGATCACGAAACGGCCCATGTGGGAGATGTCGAACAACCCGGCGGTGTGGCGGGTGGCCAGGTGCTCCTGGAGAATGCCGCCGGGATACTGTACCGGCATTTCCCAACCGCCGAAGGGCACCATTTGGGCATTCAGAGCCACATGACGGTTGAACAAGGGCGTGTGGCGTAGAGACATTTTACTGCAACCAAAAATGAATGGCCTTGAAGATGCGCCACAGCAGCATCAACACCGTGACCACCAGGCATATGGCGGCCACCATGCGGTGGGCTGAGCTTTCGCGCCGTTTTTCAGTATACCCGACCAGCATCGCCGATGCTGCGCCGGCGGCCATGCCGCCCATGTGGGCCCAGTTATTGATGCCATCAATCATGAATCCGGAGAGCAAGATGAACAGGGCCCAGCCGCCCACCTGACGGTAGAGGGCCTGGCCGAACAGCCCCCCCCTGTCCCTGCCGTAGAAAAGGGCCGCGCCGATTAGGCCGCACAGGGCGGCTGAGGCACCGATGGTGAGCGGCACTTTCGCCAGGTAGGAGA
>JABDRH010000189.1 GCA_013041835.1 Desulfatitalea sp.
CTTTTCGCCATAGCCGAAACGAACCGTCATCGTGTCACTGCGGCCGTCCCGGGCAAACATCAATGCGCGTTGAAAATCCAGCGAGCGGTAGAGAATTTCCAAGCTGATTAACGCCACATCATTGACATCATTGTCGGCCAGCATGGCCTCAGACATCTCCTGGATGCCTGCCATGATGATGTCGCTGGTATTTTTGGGGACGGCCGGAGAATCTTTGGGATGTTCAGCGTCTTCAGGGCCGAACAGGTCTTTTGGCCGCGACGCGGATGGCGGCAAACCGGCCTTCGCGTTCGACGATTTGCCCGGATTGTTTAAATAGTCTAACTGGCGCAGGAAGTCACATTGGGACAGGTTGTAATTAAGCGCCTGGGCATGGCGACGCACCTGCTCCACAGAGTCTTTGATCAAACCGCTAAGCTGGCCTTTGGTCAGATGCAACAAGGGTTGATACTTTTCCACAAGGTGCTCAAAACACTTGTGATCGCTTTCGATAGTGCCATCCTGAAGGGTACCGCCCAGCTCTTTTACGAAACTGGTCAGAGCCCTCAGAGGATTCGGGGGGTGACGTTTGTCCCTAAGCGCTTCCTTGGTCAGGGGCATGATATTTTCGCAAAGCTGAGATGGGAAATTCCATTGCCGGGCGACGGCCGCACCCAATTCATCGTAGGTCACACCGCAAACCGCACGGACGGCCTTGGTTTCACTGCCGCCGTTATCAGCCATCCGGCGGATGATTTGCTGATACTCTTCGGGCAGGTAATAGATCATCACCATCTTGCCCAGGCGGCACATCATGGCGCAAACAAAGGCCTCTTCAGGGTCCACCTGGGTGTTCATGCGGGCCATGTCCCGGGCCACCACGCCGGACCAAAAGGCGTTGACCACTGTTTCTTTCAAGTCGAGCGTATTGGATTTGCTATTGAAATGCTCAAACACGGCCAGGTTGACCGCGGCCAGTCGGATATTTTCATTGCCCAGCAATACCACGGCCCGGGTGACGGTGCTGACGCTGCCGGCGGCAAAGCCGAAAAACGCGGAATTGACCAACTTGAGCAGCTTGCTGGTCAGGGCATGATCCTTGAGAATGACATTGGCCAGTTCTGAGGCATCGGACGCTTCAATATTTACCGCCAATTGCCGGTTGATTTCGATCAGGTGTTTGGAAACGCTGGGGAACTCATCGTTGCGGTGGATACGCTTAAGCAACTGCTCTATCGCGCTCTCCCGGGATGAAATGCCGGGCGTTTTTGGAGCTTGGGTCTGCTTTTTTGGATCGAGCATTTCCAGACCTCATTCAGTCTTGAAGCCGGACAGGCTTCGAGCAGTGGCGTTGGACAAAGCGCATCATCTGTACGCGTCCGCCGGATAATGATGGTTGCGTCGGCGGCGACATCGATGGGCGGCAAAGATGCATCTGATACTATCGTATTTATCGCCCGTTATGGATCGCGCATGAATAAATTCCGCATTTCGGCACGGCCCCCCGGCCTGACAAGTGGATATCTTTTGTTCTCAGGCCTGATATGACGCGGTGAGATGCACCGGCAAGGGCCGGTTTCGTGTCTTGCAAGGCGACGCATTAAACGGTACAAGCAGGCGCATGGAATGTATTGGGGTAACCGCACTGGCCATTGTCGCCGCATACCTGGCCGGCTCAATCAACTTTTCCATCCTTTTGTCGCATCTGCTCGGCAAACCCGATCCACGCACCCGTTTCAGTGGCAATCCGGGGGCAACCAATGTATACCGGCAAGCCGGTCGCTTGGCGGCAGGTACAGTGCTGGTGTTGGATATGATCCGGGCGGCGGCCGTGGCTCAGATCATTGGCTGGTACTGGGTCGATGCCTGGCTTCCGTGGGCTGGACTGGCATTGATTTTGGGGAACCGGTTTCCCTGTTTTCATGGTTTCCGTGGTGGCAAGGGTGTGGCCAACTTTCTGGGCTTTTACGCCCTTTACCTGCCATGGGCCACCATGTGCGCACTGATAGCCTATTTAGCGATGCTGGCATGGCGGCGCACCCCCTTTTTGGCCTCGTTTGCCATGATTGCCGTGCTTACGGTATTCGGTGCGCACCGCTGGGCCGATTCGGCTGCCGGCCTGACCGGGCTGCTGCTGACGACGGGTCTGATCGTTTGCTTTCACCGCAGCAACATCTCGCGCATGTTACACAGGCAATAATTTCTTTCCTGCGCCCCAATGCAGCCGGGTGAGATGAATCGGCGCAGGAAAATGTGAAATTATTTTTGCGCGGGCCCTAAGTCCGCCCTCGCCCCTCATTGGGTCATCCGGATGGATCATTGCATGGGGGTTTTTTTTGCATCGCTTTCTGGTACCGGCGGTTTACCATCCATACGTTCCAGCAGTTGAATGATACGCTCCTGTTGTTTCAGAAGGATCAGATTGGTTTCAACGGTATACCGCGTGGCAATGGCAATTTGATGCAGATAGCCTTCGGAAGTGTCGGTGGTCAGCCGTTTGGTCTCTCCGGTGTTGCCTTCATTGAGGGCACGGTGGAAATCCTCTGTGATTTGAAGATAGATACCCACCGGCGGATAGCCGTGGTGCGGCGGATAGGGGTGTCGGGCATCGGCCAGGTTGGCGGCGGACAGGGCGAAAAAAATGACCGCCAAAGGCACCAAACGTTTCAAACAGCGCATTGCAGCCTCCTTTGGTAAGGATGAGTCATGGAAAAATTTTGGATCGGCAAAACCTTGGCGCAGCTAACGTCGGCTCAGTGGGAAGCTTTGTGCGACGGCTGCGGCCGGTGCTGCCTGCAGAAACTGAAAAACCCCACCACCGGCAAGGTCTACTACACCTGGGTGGCCTGCTTCCTGCTGGACACGAAAACCTGCTATTGCAAAGACTATGACCAACGCCACAGTATAGTGCCGGACTGCCTCGAACTCAAACCCGATACGATTCTAAAATTACGCTGGCTTCCCAAAACCTGCGCCTACCGGCGCGTGGCCGAAGGCAACCCATTGCCCGACTGGCATCCCCTGATCACCGGCACCCCGGATTCGGTCCGCACCGCCGGTATCGCTATTTGCCACCGCGCCGTCTCCGAAGAACACGTCCACCCCGACGACTTGGAAAATTTCATTATAAAAGAAAAATTTTGAACCTGCCTGCTGGCTGCCGAAAAGACCCGGCGCGTGAGGCGCTTTCGCGGTGCCGATCAAAGCTTCGGCCTCTTTACGCGGCCAAGGAGAGGATTCTTTCCTGCGCCCTAACCTAAACGTTGGCATTCTGAAAGGATCAGGCGCCGACCCAAAAGCTTCGCCAGGGCCGGCGTGCAACGGTTTGGATCGGAAAACCACGTTGAATCTTTTCACCCCCCTGTCCTAAAGGACAGTTGTCAGGATTCAAGTGGCATGTTATCCTACATGGTTGCCTGATAAGTGGTCACATCCGTCGCCAGAAACGAACTGGTGCCATACAACCGGGGGGCCAATGCCGGCCACTCGGGCAGATACATGGCGTTGAAAACCATTTGGAACATCACCTCCAGAAGCTGGTCGGCCGTGATCGCGGCGTAGGATGCCTTGATGCTGTCGATCGCCTGCTGCTTGATTTCCAACCGACGCTTCAACTTTTGCAGCAACTCGAAGTACAGCAGCACCAGGGCCTGGGGCGAATCGCTGCTGCTTTCATCCTCCTGGGTCAACTTGTTCATCATCTGGGTAATTTTCACCGATGAAGCCACCTTGAGAAAGCGCCGTTTATCGCCGCTGTTGAAAAAGGATTGATCAGTCACGGCTTTTGCCACCGCCTTTTCAATGTCAGCAGCCTCCCGTTTAAGTTGGGCCAGCAGGTCGCCCACGAATACATCGGGCACAACCACCTCGACCCCGGCAAACAATTCGGCATGCTTGGCCATGGCATCCTGGAACTCGGCCATGGCGCTGTTCCAAAACAACCGCTGGATCTTGGCCACATCCTCTTTCAGATCGGGACCGGCGGGGTCCACTACCTTCAGGCGGCTTA
>JABDRH010000408.1 GCA_013041835.1 Desulfatitalea sp.
GGAGAGCCGCTGGGGCCACGGTACGACCTTCAAGATCATCCTGCCGGCCGGCGTGCCGGACGGGGATGCCGACGGGGCGCGGTCCTGAGGGATGAAAAAGAAACAAACAGTATGCATCCATCGAGGCGCCTTGAAAACGAATCCAAATCCCGGGAAAAATCGGTACATTTGTTTCTTCCTCATCCCTAACATCTAAGGAGTGCATTGTGAGTCATTCGAAGTTGTTTCCCGATCCTGAACCGATAGATCATCTATTATCCCTGAAAGGTCGGCACGCGGTTGTCACCGGCGGCAGCCGCGGCTTGGGCGAGGCAATCGTGATGCGCCTGGCAGAGGCCGGCGCTTCGGTCCTGCTGACCGGCAGGGACCTCAAGTCCGTGCAGCGTGTCGAAACGAAGGTCGCTGAAATGGGAGGCACGGCGCTGGGCGTGCAGGCGGATGTCAGCCGTATCGAGGATTCGCGGAAGGTGATCCAACAGGTGTTGGAACGGTTCGGACACATTGATATTCTGGTCAACAACGCAGCGGTTTTTCCCGGGTGTGAATCGGTCGATGTCACCGAGGAACTGTGGGACTACACCGTCGATACCGATCTTAAAGGCGCCTTTTTCATCGCCCAGTTCGCGGCCAGAGCGATGATTGCCGCCGGTCGCGGCGGGCGGATTATCAACCTGTTGTCCATCGATGCGTTTCGGCCAACGGGTGCACTGGTTGCCTACGACGCCGCCAAAGCCGGCCTGTGGGCGGTCACTCAGTCCATGGCCAAAGAGTTGGGCCCACACCGGATACGCGTCAACGCCGTCACCCCGGGGTCCATCCCCACCCTCGAACGTCTGGCCGGACTGTCAACGATGCAAATCGATGCACTCATGAGACATGTGGTACAACGCATACCGCTCGGCCAACTCGGCTATCCCGACGATATCGCCAAGGCGGTGCTTTTCCTGGCATCCGACATGGCCAACCATATCAGCGGCGCCCGCCTGACTGTAGACGGCGCCCAACTGCTGCGTTAAGGCGAAAACGGTTTGGGTCAATACAAAATCGGCGGCAAAAGAGAACATCGAGTTCTCTTTTGCCGCCGTATATCACTGGTTTGTGATCAACATTAAAAGGCAAAGGGCTGATTAAAAACTAAAGGACGTCTTGACTGCGCCGTAGTACCAGGTATCCTCGGAATAATCGGAATTCGCATTGTCCGAAGGGATGGTGTGAGCCGTACCGTCGACATAGTGGCCTTCGATTTTTACTATAAAGTTATTCGTAATATCGAATCGCAGGGTGACCGCCAGGTCCTTTTCCCAGGCCCTGTTCGGCGCCACCAACAACGGACTTTCCCCGTCTTTGTCGTTTTTGTCCGGGTATGTGACGGAATAATAGGCCCCCAGGGTAAACAGATCGGTAAAGTGGTAGGAAGCGGCCCCATAGTAGGATTCATGGTCGACTTCAAGGAGCATGCCGCCGACGTCGACGTCGGATAAGCGTTGATGGTATTCGAAGGTGAGCAGTAAATCGTTCCAGACGTACTCGATGGAGCCGACATAGAAATCATAGCTTGCGGGCAAGTCCAGCGGCGTACCGTTCGTTAATACCATCGGAAACTTCAATGTCGCAAAAAGGGTGGAGAACCCAACGCGCAAACCTTCCAAGGGGGTTTGCCAGCGTAAGGCGGCGCTATAACCGGGGTCATAGACGAGTTCACTGCGCATGGCGGCGCCTAATGGACTAAATACGTTGTTCACATACTTGCTCAGGCCGCTGTCTTGATCAGGGCTCCAGGAACCGGCAAGCAGGACGTAGTCCAGGCTGCCGCCGCTTTGCATATCCAAATCCCCGTAAAGGCTGATGCCGGACAGGGAAAGGGTGGTGTCCCTGATCATATCGTTATAAATGCCCTGGGGCAGGACGATACTGGTGCGCAGAAAATCCACATCGCGGATTTCCGTATAAAAACCGAGGGGCACTTTGATTTTGCCGGCCCGGATGCCCATCCAGTTTTGCCAGCGGTAGTCGCCGTAGGCCCAGTCCAGCAAAATCTTGTTGTTGCTGGCATCGCCTAGATCCCGGGAAAAAAACTGCATGCCCACGCGCAGCGAATCAGACAGGTTGCTGGCAAAGTTGAGGCCTATCTCATTGTACTCGAAGCTGCCGTCCGTCGATTTGTGGGACAGGTAGTTATACTCGTTGCTGACCAAGAAACCTTGGGAGATGAACCCGTGAATGTCAACGCCGTCCGCATTCATAGCCATGGCGTCATGGCTCAGTCCCAGTATCAAGACGGCGGTCAAACAAAGGATGCCTTTTTTCGGGCTTGGTTCTAACATCGCCCACTGACTTGATTCGAAAGCTGCAAGGCACCAGTATGTGAAATTATATCAACGGGATGTTTCAAATCATAGATTGGCTAATGCCAAGAGTGGGCGAAGTTAGAACCAAGCCCCACAAAAGCAAACAATATGCTCAAACTTCGGTGTGCCAAATACAATAAAACATTTGACCGGCTTATGGAAAGAAGAAGACCGAAAAGCGATGAGTTGTCTTTTTTCGAAAAATCAGGACTCAGGCTCGTTGTTGATAATG